>NZ_JBBNLO010000039.1:0-13588 GCF_040092405.1 Collinsella sp. CLA-ER-H2 | reverse complement strand
GCGCGGGCGCGCTGGCCGTGGCGCTCGGCGTGTTCGGGGCCGCGCTCGCCGTCGCCGGGCGCCTGCCGCTCGGGCCCGCTCCGCTTGCGGCCGCCTGGGCGGGCATCGTGCTGGGCAGCCTGCCCCTCTACGCGCTGGGGCTCAGCGTGGCCCTGCGCCTCGGCCGCAACGCCGCCATCGGCGCCGGCGCGGCGGGGATGCTCCTCGCGTTCTTCTCGGTGGGCGGACTTGCGCACGGCCTCATGACCGGCGAGCTCACCGGTGCCCTGGCGACGCCCCTGAGCTGGGTGCCGCTCGCCTGGCCCGCGCGCCTGGGGTCGCTCGGGGTGGAGGCCTTCATCGACGCCGCACGCGCGGCGGGCCCTCTCCTCACGACTGCGCTCGCCAGCCTCGTGCTCACCCTGGCAGCCGCCGCCGTCCTTATCGCCTGGTTCTGCCGCTTCGAGGACGGGAGGGCAGATGCATAGGAAGCCGCTCGCCGCCGTGCTCGCCCTCCTCTCCACAGCGCTCGTCCTGGGCGGGAATGCCCTGCTCGACGCCGGCTGTGGGGTCGGCGCTGCGCGCGGGGCTCTGGACCGCTGAGCGCGGCGCAAGTACAATGCCGACGGGAGTTTCAGGAGGTCGAACATGGCGAGGATACTGGCAGTGGATGATGAGCGGGCGATCCTCGACGCGCTCGCGCGCGTCCTCGGCCGCGACGGCCATGAGGTCGTCAAGGCAGCGGACCCGACGGCGGTCCCGGGGACGGACCTCTCGCGCTTCGACCTCGTGCTCTGCGACGTCATGATGCCGGGGCTCGACGGCTTCGAGCTCGTGCGGCAGATCCGCCCGGACTTCGACGGGCCCATCATCTTCCTGACCGCGCGCGTGGCCGAGGAGGACGCCGTGGCCGGCTACGGCCTGGGCGCCGACGACTACGTCCGCAAGCCCTTCGGGGCCGCGGAGCTGCGCGCCAAGGTCGCGGCCCATCTACGCCGTGAGCGCCGGCCGCGCTCGCACGCCCTCTCCTTCGGGGAGGTGCGGATCGACCTCGGGGCGCGCGGCCTCGCCGTGGGCGGCGAGGCGGTGCTCGGCTGGGAGAGCGACGCCGACGACGCGGCCATATCCATGCAGGTCAGCCGCGCCCGGAGGAAACTCTCCGAGGCCGGCGCCGATCCGATCGCGACCGTCTGGGGGATGGGGTACAAGTGGCAGCTCTGAGGACCGGGGCGCGAGGTCACGGGGGCATGTCGCTCTCCTTCGTCATCGCGCGCTACTTCGCCTACGCGTTCGCGGCGGTCGCCACGGCGTGGCTCGCCTCGTTCATGGCGCTCTCCGCTGCGATCGACGCGGGCTTCGTCTACGAGGCAAGCTGGGGGCCGGCCAATGCGCGCGAGGTCGCGGAGGGCCTGGCACGCGACGGCGTCTGCGGGCAGCAGGACGTGCCGACGGCGTACCGCTACCTCATCCTGAATAAGGACGGATACGTGCTGATGACAGACCTCGAGGGCACGCGGCTCGAGGACGTGACGGAAATGGCCCGTGCGGCACTCGCCGCGGATCCGGGCACAGTGGAGATCGAGGGCGGGGGCTCGGGCCTCACCTACGCCGCGTTCCCGCTCAAGGGCGGCGGGGCCTGTGCACTCGTCAGCGAGTACCTGCCGCAGTGGGTCTCGCGCGACCTCGCCGGCCTGCTTCCCAACCCGCAGAACCTCATGCTCGTCGGCGCCGCTGCGGGAAGCGCGCTCGCGCTCGCGCTCGTGGCGCGCCGCGCGAGCCGCGTGATCTCGCGCAAGATGGCGCCGCTCGCGGAGGCGGCGGAGCGCGTCGGCGCGGGGGAGCTCGACTTCGCGGTCGGCAGCACCAACGTGCGCGAGGTGAACGACGTCCTCGCCGCGATGGACGCCATGCGGGCCTCCCTCGCCGAGTCGCTCGAAGCCCGCTGGGCCGCGGAGCGGGGGCAGCGCGAGCAGGTGGCGTCGCTCGCCCACGACCTCAAGACGCCGCTCACCGTGCTGCGCGCCAACGCCGACTTCGTGGCGGAGGAGCTGGAAGACGAGAAAGACGCCGACCTCGCGGCCGCCGCGCGCGACATAGCCGGCAGTGTCGAAAGGCTCGACGGCTACGTGCGCCTGCTCATCGAGGCCTCGCGCGGGTCCGGCGGGGCGGAGAGGGCCCCCATGCGGCCGGCCGAGCTCTGCGAGCAGGTCCTCGCCGAGGCCGCCCAGATCGCCCGGGCGCGAGGCGTGACGCTCGACGCGGCCACGGGCCCTGCTGTCGCGGGCGCGCCCGAGGCCCCGCTCGACCGAACCGCCCTGGCGCGAGCCGCCGCGAACCTCGTGGCCAACGCCGCCGAGCACGCGCGCTCGCGCGTGGCGGTCTCCTGCGACGTCGAGGGCGGCCACCTCGTCATCGAGGTGTCCGACGACGGACCGGGCTTCTCTCCCGCCGCCCTCGAACGCGGCTGCGAGCGCCTCTTCACAGACGACTCCTCCCGCTCCTCGCGCGACGGAGGCCGCCACTACGGGCTCGGCCTCCACGCCGCCTCCGAGGCCGCGAGCGCCCACGGGGGCTCCGTCTCGCTCGCCAACAGCCCCTCGGGCGGCGCGGTGGCCACCATCGCGGTCCCCCTGTGCGGGGCCTGACGGCTCAGGCCCTCACACCGGCGTGCCTCGCAACCAAACGCTTCCATCTTGAAACACGGGGAGTAAATCGCGAAATCGCAGGTGAAAGAGAGTAAAAAGGCAAAGAAAAAGCCTCCGTTCCAACATGGGAACGGAGGCTCGATAATCGAGTTTACTCACCAATGTCGCTGGTGGTTTTGCCGTAACTCTCGTACGAAACGAAACTCAGGAGCACAGTGCGGCACTCAAAAGTGCAGGTCAGAACCCTATCAGCCTACTCCCATTCGATCGTCGCGGGCGGCTTAGACGTGATGTCGTAGCACACGCGGTTGGCGCCGGGAACCTCGGCAACGATGCGGCCGGAGATGCGGGCCAGTACGTCGTAGGGCAGCTTGGCCCAGTCGGCGGTCATGGCATCGCTGGACTCGACGGCACGCAGGATGATCGGGCGCTGATAGGTACGCTCGTCGCCCATAACGCCCACAGACTTAATGTCGGGCAGGACCGCGAAATACTGCCAGCAGCTGTGCTCGGAGTTGCGCTCGCCGGTCTGCTCAAACAGACGCTGGTTGTAGGCGTCGAGCTCCTCGCGCACGATAGCATCGGCGTTCTTGAGGATCTCGAGCTTCTCCTTGTCAACCGCGCCGATGATGCGGATGGCCAGACCCGGACCCGGGAAAGGCTGGCGGAACACGATGTGACCCGGCAGGCCCAGTGCCAGACCAAGTGCACGGACCTCGTCCTTAAAGAAATGATCGAGCGGCTCGATGAGGTCGAAGTGCACGCCCTCGGGGAACGGGATCAGGTTGTGGTGGCTCTTGATGGTGGCCGTCTTGCCGCCCGTCTTGCGAGCGCCGGACTCGATGATGTCGGGGTAGATGGTGCCCTGAGCCAGGTACTTGACCGGCTTGCCATCGGTCTCGAGCTGCTGCGCCACGGCGAAGAACTCTTTCCAGAACTGCGTACCGATGATGCGGCGCTTCTCCTCGGGCTCGGTCACGCCAGCCAGAAGCTCGGCATAGCGGTCCTCGGCGTGAACGTGGATAAAGTCGACGTCAAACTGCTTGGTGAAGACCTCCTCCACCTGCTCGGGCTCGCCCTTGCGCAGCAGGCCGTGGTTGATGAACACGCAGGTCATCTGCTTGCCCACGGCACGGGCGCCCAGGGCGGCCACGACGGAGGAGTCGACGCCGCCGGACAGGGCCAGAATCACGCGGTCGTCGCCGACCTTCTCGCGGAACTCGGCCGTCATGGTCTCGACCAGGTTGTCCATGCTCCAGTTGGGCTCCAGGCCGCAGATCTCAAACAGGAAGTTGCTCAGCAGCTGCTGACCGTACTCGGAGTGCTTGACCTCGGGGTGGAACTGCGTGGTGAAAATCTTGCGCTCGACGCACTCCATGGCGGCAACCGGGCACACGTCGGTGCTGGCGGTAACGGTAAAGCCCTCGGGCACCTCGGACACGGCGTCGCGGTGGCTCATCCACACGGTCTGCTCCATGGGCGTGAAGTTAAAGAGCTTGGCGCCGGCCGTGCGCGTGATGGTGGCGCGGCCGTACTCGCCCACCTCGGAGTGGCCGACCTTGCCGCCAAGCGTCACGGCCGTGATCTGATGGCCGTAGCAGAAGCCCAGGACGGGAAGGCCCAGGTCAAAGATGGCAGGATCGATGGACGGAGCGTCCTCGGCGTACACGGAAGCCGGACCGCCAGAAAGGATGAGCGCAGAGGCGTTCATCTCGCGAATCTCGTCGGCCGAGATGTCGCAGGGGACAATCTCGGAATACACGTTGAGGTCGCGGACGCGACGGGCAATGAGCTGACCGTACTGCGCACCAAAGTCGAGTACGAGGACCTTTGCGGAAGCCTTTTGATCCATGGTTCCCCCTCTTGTTGGCGGGGAGCCGGTGCCCACCCGCGTGAATGAACGAAAATAGCCTTCATAGTGTACACGTTATATGGGGTTTCTCGCCCCTCGCAGCCATCAGCGCACGGCAAACGCACGACCTAGGCCCCTATTTGACGGCAATTGAAGTGTTACCAAATGTTACAGATGATGTAATACGTTTGAACATTGGACGCCCTGTGCCACAATACTGCCGAACGACTCCGCCTCTGCGGCGGCAAATACGATAGGAATACCAGCATGAAGCGCATCCTTCTCATCGCCACGGGCGGCACCATCGCATCGACCGAGGACGGCAACGGCCTCTCCCCCGCCCTGACCGGTGAGGAGCTCGCCCAGAGCGTCCCCGAGATCTCGGGCCTCTGCGAGCTCGACGTGGTGCAGCCCATGAACATCGACAGCACCAATATGCGCCCGAGCGACTGGATGCGTATCCGCGATGTCATCGTCGAAGGCTATGCCGATCACGACGGCTTCGTGATTCTGCACGGCACCGACACCATGAGTTACACCGCGGCAGCACTTTCCTACCTGATTCAGGACAGCCCCAAGCCCATCGTGCTCACCGGCTCGCAAAAGCCCATGGGCAACCCCTTTACCGATGCCAAGCTCAATCTGTATCAGAGCCTGCTCTATGCGCTCGACGAGCATTCGCACGATGTGTCGATTGTGTTTGGCGGCGTCGCCATTGCCGGCACGCGCGCCCGCAAGCAGCGCACCATGAGCTTTAACGCGTTCATCAGCGTCAACTATCCGCCCATCGCCTATATCCGCAACGACCGCATCGTGCGCAACGGGCTTCACGGCACGCATCAGGGCGAAAACCCGGTGCGTTTCTACGACAGCATCGACCCGCGCGTATTTGTACTCAAGCTTACGCCCGGCGTAAACCCGGGCATCCTCGACGCCCTTGCCAATAGCTACGACGCCGTGATTCTGGAGACCTTTGGCATTGGCGGTATTCCCGAGTTTGGCGAGTCGGGCGAGTCGTTCCAAGAGGCAATTTTCCGCTGGGTCGATTCGGGTCGCACTGTCGTTATGACCACGCAGGTCCCCGAGGAGGGCCTCGACCTGGGTATTTATGAGGTCGGCCGAGCTTACGCCGATCATCCGGGTATTTTGCGCGGCGACGACATGACCACCGAGACGCTCGTGGCCAAGACCATGTGGGCACTCGGCCAGTCACGCGATGCCGCCGAAATCCAGCGCCTGTTCTACAGCCAAGTCAACCACGACCGCATCCCGATGGCGTAGCCAGGCATCGACCGGTATCCCCTACTCAATGCCTTCAAGAAGCTCTGACACCGTCATGCCGAGTGCGGGCGCGATCTTAAATAGAACCTTGAGCGTGAAATTTGCCGTCCCATCTTCGATTCGGTCGAGGTAGGGTCGGCTGATTCCTGTCGCCACACAAAAATCAACCTTGGAGATACCAAGGTCCCTGCGTGTCTCTTCGACCCGCCTGCCAAGAATCTGTTTCGCACGTTCGTCCATGCAGCCGAGTTTGAAATGGAGCCGAACATAAACGTAAACTATAGTTTACGTTTTCCCGAATACACAGGAGTTTTCTATGTCGGGTTCTTCGGTCCGCATGCACCGAGCCACGCTTCGCACAAACAGCGCACCGCCCAAGCTCGTCGTCGTTGAAGCAGAATGCCTTTCGCCCGATGAGCGCACAGCATTTGCATTGCTATCAAGTCGCGTCGTCGCCGTTCTGGTCCCTTGCCCGACGCAAGGTGAACTTGCCATTCAATGCCAAACGCACGGCTGCTCGCTCAATCAGGTTGCCGTAATCGCAACCAGCCAACGCGGCCTGCCGCTCCTTTTAGAAGCCGGCATAGCACTCGCCCTTCGCGGCGCCGGATACGAAAACGAGGCCGCCGCCGATGTAGTCTTTCAACCACGATCGAGCGGCGGCCTCGCAGCAGCCATCGAATATGCTTGCAGGCTCGTTGCCTAAAAGGACAAGCTAGAAACCAAAACCAAAGCCCGTTCCGGTAATCGCCGAGTACATAAAGTAAACGTTGATCACGTTGAGGAACACACCCGTGATGCAACCGTTGCGCAGGTAGCGCTCGCACACGATGCGCGCCATGGCGGCGGAGTCATCATTGTTCTTTGCTTGACGACCGGCGGTAAAATACGTCGCCACGCCGAGCAGCAGGTTGAGCACCGGCAGCGCCAGCAGCTCGTAGCTCTTGCCCCAACGCGTCACCTCGCCTGCTGCGTTAAACTTTGTTGCCACCTCGGGACCAATGTTGGGGATAACAAACGCTGCAACCACCAGCGGAATCACCGCGAGCACCAGCAGCGCGATGCCCATGTAGCCGGCTTTTTTGCCATATTTAAACATGCGCGTCGCCCTTACACGTTAAAGCGGAAGTGCACGACGTCGCCATCGGCCATGACATAGTCCTTGCCCTCAATGCGCAGCTTGCCGGCAGCCTTGGCGCCCTGCTCGCCGCCGAGCTCGATGTAGTCGTCGTAGCCAATGACCTCGGCCTTAATAAAGCCGCGCTCAAAGTCCGTGTGGATGACACCGGCGGCCTGCGGGGCGGTCGCGCCCTGACGAACCGTCCAGGCCTTGACCTCCATCTCGCCGGCCGTAAAGAACGACTGCAGGCCGAGCAGCTTGTAGGCTGCCTGCGCGAGCACGTCCAGACCGGGCTGCTCCAGGCCCAAGCTTTCCAGATAGTCGGCGGCGTCCTCGGGATCGAGCTCGGAAAGCTCGGCCTCGATCTTGGCGCAGATAGGCAGCGGCTTGACGCCGTCGATGGGCGCCAGATCGTCGTTGAGCATATCCTCGTCCACGTTGGCCACATACAGGATGGGCTTCATAGTGAGCAGGAACAGCCCCTTGGCGGCGGCACGCTCCTCGTCGGTCATCTCCATGGATGCGGCGCGCTTGCCCTCGTTGAGCCAGGCAAGCAGGCGCTTGGCAACCTCGAACTTGGGCATGAGCTCCTTGTCGCGCTTGGCCTCCTTCTCGAGCTTAGGCAGCTGCTTCTCGAGCGTGCCCATGTCGGCCAGGATGAGCTCGGTCATGATGGTGTCGGCATCGCCGGCGGGATCGACGAACTCGCCCGTGCGGCCCACCTCACGCATGACGTTGGGGTCCTTAAAGTAGCGCACGACCTCGCAGATGGCGTCGGTCTCGCGGATGTTTGCCAAGAACTGGTTGCCCAGGCCCTCGCCCTCGTTAGCGCCCTTCACCAGACCTGCGATGTCGACAAACTCGACCGTCGCCGGCACAATGCGACCGGGGTTGACGATGTCGGCGAGCTTTTGCAGGCGGCTATCGGGCACATCGACGATACCCACGTTGGGGTCGATCGTGGCAAACGGGTAGTTGGCGGCAAGGCCGGTCTTTTTGGTAAGCGCGGTGAACAGCGTCGACTTGCCCACGTTGGGCAGGCCCACGATACCGATGGAAAGGGACACGACAGCTCCTTTTGGTACAGGTACTTCAAACCTCATAAGTATAGCGCCGCCGCAGCATCCGGGCGAATCCGGACACCGCGGCGGCGCAAATGAAGCAGAGATGCGTGAGGTTCGAGACAGCAGTCCTTACTTAAGCTCGGGCCAGAAATCCTTGTTGGCCTCGATGAGCTCGTCCAGGATCTGCTTAGCAATGCTCGCTGAAGGAATGGTCTTGGAGAGCGTGAGTGCCTGCCAGAGCTTCTGGTAGCTGCCCTCGACCCAAGCCTGGACAACGAGCTTCTCGACGGAAACCTGCTGCTCCATCAGACCCTTCTGGAACTGCGGAATCGGGCCCTGGCAGATCTTCTCAAAGCCGTTGGAGCCGACGATGCAAGGCACCTCGACCATGGCCGTCGGGTCGAAGTTGGGCACAGCGCCATCGTTGGGGACGATCAGCAGGAAGCGCTCGAGCGTATTCTCGGCCAGTGCGCAAGCAAGGTCGACGATGTAGTTGGCATGTACATCCGGCTCAAAGCCGCCGTCCTTGGCCGTACCCTTGGCGATGATGTCGCGGCAAGCGCCAAAGACCTTCTTCTCGCGGCCGTCCATAACCTCATTGGCGCGAGTGTAGTTGGGGTCAGACGTCTCGACGACATAGTCCGGGTACAGGTAATACTTGAGGTAGGTATTGGGAATCGTCTCGGGATCGACAGCATAGACATCCTTGGCCTTGCCGAAGGTGTGAATCCAGCTCTCCTCGACGTGCTGCTCCTTACCGGCCTCGTGCTCAATGCCGTCCAAGTAGCCGTTCTTTGCCATGTGCTCCTTGATCTGCGGCATGAGGTCGTTACCCTCCTTGTCGTAGATCTTGCTCCACCAACCAAAGTGGTTGAGGCCGTAGTAGCTGTACTGCAGCTCGCGACGATCCTTGATGCCGCACATACGGCTCATCTTATCCATGAGGTCGATCGGCATGTCACAGATGTTGATGATGCGGCTGTTGGGACGCAGCACGCGGCAGGCCTCTGCGACGATAGCCGCGGGGTTGGAGTAGTTGAGCATCCAGGCGTTGGGGCTGTACTTCTCCATGTAGTCCAGGATCTCGATGACACCGCCGATGGAGCGCATACCGTAGGCGATGCCGCCGGCACCGCAGGTCTCCTGACCAACGCAGCCGTACTTGAGGGGGATCTTCTCGTCGAGCTCGCGCATGGCGTACAGACCCACGCGGATGTGAGCAAGGACGAAGTCAGTGCCGGTAAAAGCGGTTTCGGGGTCGGTGGTGTAGTTGAACTCAACCTCGGGAGCGTTCTCGTGGAAGTAGATCTCGCACGCCTTGGCAACGATCTCCTGGCGCTCGGCGTTGTTGTCATAGAAGGTCACCTTGTTGACCGGGAAGCGGTCGCGCTCCTCGAGCAGCATCAGGGCAATGCCCGGGGTGAAGGTGGAGCCACCGCCGGCAATGGTCACGGCATAGTTCTTCTTGGACATGATGTCCTCCTCATTCTGGCCGCTTGCTCAATCCGTCCCCGCACGCGGCCTTGCGCGGTTTGGAATTGTTACCTAGAAGTGGAGTTTTTTATCTCTAGAATCGGCCTTGCGGTGCATACCGGCTCTGCAAGGCCGATTGTTTCGATGGACGATGGTTTACAGAAGACTCTCGAACTTCAGAAGACTCTCGAACTTCTCGCGAACCTGCGGGACGGTAAGGCCGATGATGACCTGGATTGACTGACCTTGGACCACCAAGCCATGCGTACCGATCGCCTTGAAGGAAGCCTCGGGTGCAACGACGCTCTTGTCCTTGACGTTAACGCGCAGACGGGTAGCGCAGTTAGTTACATCGATGATGTTATCCGTGCCACCGAGCAGATCGAGGATGTTCTCGGCAAGCACCAAGCGCTCATCATCTTTACTCTGGGCGACCGATTTGCCAGCAGCAGCACCGCCCTGCTTTTGCTTGTAGTCGGCCTTGGACTTGAGCTCGACCTCAACATCGTCATCCTCGCGACCGGGGGTCTTAAAGTTGAACTTGACGATCAGGAAACGGAAGACCACGACCCAAAGGGCGGTAAAGCACAGACCGACAAGGATGGAGATGGCGTACTGCAGACCGTGTGCGGCCCAAAGGGGCAGCCAGTCCCACGAGAGCATCGAGATGATGCCGCCGTCGAAGATGCCCACGACACCAAGGAGGTTTTGAGCCATGCAGCCGAGCGCTCCGAGCACGCAGTGGACGACGAACAGGCCGGGCGCGATGAACAGGAAGGTGAAGTCAAGCGGCTCGGTGATACCGCAAAGCATAGCGGTAAGGGTGACCGGGATCAGCAGAGCCTTGACGCGCTGCTTGCGCTCGGGTTTGGCGGTCATATAAAACGCAATGGCGACGCCAAGCGAGCCGAAGACCTTAGTCCAACCAGGGCAGGTATAGGCAGCCCAGGGTGCGGCATCCTTAAGAGCAATGCTCGGATCGGCAGCCAGTTGGGGCAGGATGTTGGCCCAAGCAGCAAAGATGCCGCCGTTGACCGCCGCGTTGTCGTAATAGAACGGCGTATAGATAAAGTGGTGCAGGCCTGCAGGGATCAGCACGCGCTCGAAGAAAGCAAAGACACCCACGCCAAACGTACCGGCGGAAAGGATGAATCCCTGGAAGGCGGAGATAGCAGCCTGAACATGCGGCCACACCAGGCAGGCGATAAGAGCGACCGGAACCATAACGAAGAAACCGATCATATAGATGAACACGGAGCCCGAGAACACGCCCAGCCACTCAGGAAGTTCGGTGTCGAAGTACTTGTTGTGAAGCATCGTGGCGATACCTGAAATGATAAGCGCGCCCATGATGCCCATATCAAGCGTTTTGATGCTTGCGATAGTGGCAAGACCAGTACCGCTGCCCGCCTCGACAGAGTAGTCGACCCCAAAGACAGGGCCCCACTGCCCCAAGATTGTGCTTACAAAGTAGTTGAAGGTAAGGTAGATGGCCAAAGCCTCCATGCAGCAGCGAGCGTTCTGCTTGTTCGCGAGCGAGATTGGCAACGCTACGCAAAACAGCAACGGCATCTGGTTAAAGAGCGTCCAACCACCCTGGAGCAGCACATTCCAGCAATCAAACCAAAGATGACCCGCTGTGGCCATCTCGCCAAAGATCGCCTCGGTGGTAAACAACGTACCCAGGCCGACGACGATTCCGGAAAATGCGAAAAGAATTGCAGGCGTGTACATTGCACCGCCGAAACGTTGTATCTTTTGCATCATGACGGGGAATCCCCCTCTCTTCATTCGGAGCGGCTGCGGTTTTGGCTTCACTCGAGACCGCAGACGCGCCGTTTGCGTGTACCTCGTGCAATAGGACGGGTGGGCCCGCTTCCCTGACTTCTTGCGCTTCCATTTTTATCATATCACTTATCTAGACAAGTTAGCATAAATACTACGGTCGGTAAACGGTTGATTATTGGCCGTAAACGGTATATGTCCAGTATTTCGCCTGTTAAATCTGACATAGCTGATGACTGCATTATAAATTTCTTTTCTACTTGTCTAGATGTGCTTGTCTATATCTATAGACATACCTATACTTCATTACAACATTCACCGCCACGTTAAGGAGTCACCATGAAAAGCGCGGTCTTCTATGGAAAGCACGACCTCAGAGTCGAGGAATCGGCAAAGCCGGCCGTGGGCAGGCGCGACGTTCTGATCAACGTCAAAGCTTGCGGCGTCTGCGGTACCGACGTTCATATCTATGAAGGCGACAAGGGTGCAGCCGACGTTACCCCGCCCACGATCCTTGGTCATGAGTTTGCGGGCGTTGTCGAGGCCGTGGGCAGCGACGTCGCTGGCTTTAAACCGGGCGATCGCGTGTGCATCGACCCAAACCATCCCTGCGGCTGCTGCGAACCCTGCCGCGACGGAATCAACCACTACTGCGAGCATATGACCGGTTACGGCACCACCGTTAACGGCGGCTTTGCCGAGTACTGCTCCGTCGATATGCAGCAAGTCTACAAGTTGGGCGATCACACCAGCTTCGAGCAGGGCGCTATGACCGAGCCCGTCGCCTGCTGCCTGCACGGCATCGATATGTGCAACATCAAGCCCGGCAGCACAGTTGTCGTTATCGGCGGTGGCATGATCGGTCTGCTCATGATGCAGCTTGCTAAAAACGCCGGCGCCACCAAGGTTGTCTTGCTCGAGCCCGTCGAAGGCAAGCGCGAGGTTGCGCTCAAACTCGGCGCCGACCTGGCAATTGATTCCATCCACGAGGACGTCCCGGCCCGCCTGAAGCAGGAGGGCGTCGGCAACGTCGATGTCGTTATCGAGTGTGTTGGCAAGCCCGTCACCATCGAGCAGGCCATCCAGATCGCCGGCCACAAGGCTACGGTCATGATGTTCGGCCTCACCAAGCCCGATGAGACAATCACCGTCAAGCCCTTCGAGGTCTTCCAGAAGGAGCTTGTGCTTACCTCGTCCTACATCAACCCTTATACGCAGCGTCGTGCGCTCGAGCTCATCGACTCTGGCAGGCTCGACGTATCCTCGATGGTCGCAAAGGTAGCTTCCCTCGATGAACTCGGCGCCATCCTGTCAGACCCGGCCCTGCGTGCCATGGGCAAATATATAATCGACCCCAGCAAGTAAATCGATTGACACCTGCGCGGGCGGCCCTCATCCGTCGTTCACGCGCCCAGCTCTAGGAGACCGTCATGGCGCGAGCCATCTTCCAAACTATTTATGACAACGTTAAGCAGTCGATTGACGACGGCACATACGCCTATCAGAGTTATCTGCCTTCGGAGACTGAGCTCACGCAGCTGTTTGACTGTTCGCGCATGACGGTCCGTCGCGCCATCTCGATGCTTGCGGCAGATGGTTACGTGCTCCCCCAGCAAGGCAAAGGCATGCGCGTCATTCGCAACATCAGTGACGAGAAGAGTCGTGGTGGCGGCGGACTCGAGACCTTTAAGGAAATCGCGACCAGCCGAGGCTTTGAGCTCAAGACTGTCACCACCGTCTTTGAGCTCCTCGTCTGTAGCAAGGCACTCTCCGGGATTACCGGGTTTCCCGAAGGCTGCGAGCTTACGCGCGCCAAACGCATTCGTTATGCAGACGGACATGCCGTGTGCTCCGACGACTCCTATTACCTAAGCTCACAGGTACCGGGACTGACACCCGAGATTGTCAACGATTCGATCTATCGTTACCTCGAAGAAGACCTTGGCATTAAGATTGCCACGGGCAAACGCGATGTAACGATCGAGCACCCCACGCCCGAAGATGCGCGCGTGCTCGATCTCGACGACTTTAACGCACTCGCCGTTATACGCGGGCAGACCTACAACGCCGACGGCATCCTTATGGAATACACCGAGACCAAACAGGTCCCCGGGTTCTTTTTGCTCCATGAAACCGTGACGCGCAACGGTACCGGTCGAACCGGCCACCAAAGCAGCATGAACTAACCATCTATTAGTCGCGGTGAGATAGTTCCTAGAAGGGGGTGCGGACGATTTCTTGGACCGCGCCTAGGCGTATCCATTGGAGTGGGAAGGATAAACTGGACTTTCTTTTAAGGATCCTCAAGCGTATTGCCGCTCGTATTCCACTGGAGACATGTAGCCCAGGGTGGAATGCATGCGCACCCTATTGTAATAGAGCTCTATGT
>NZ_JBBNLO010000038.1:0-13989 GCF_040092405.1 Collinsella sp. CLA-ER-H2 | reverse complement strand
CTACGAGGCATGGGTCGAGGCCGGACTTCCGCTCGATTGGGACAGGCAAGCCTTCGAGGCCGAGCGCAAAATGGATTCTAAAAAACACCTTGCCAAATAGGAGCGTCAGGACGCAAAGAGGCTCCGCCGCGCAACGCGCGCAGCGGAGCCTCTTTGCATGTCCGAGGACGTTTTGGAAAATAACCCAAAACCGGCCCCAGTAATCCTACAGGAGTTAAACCCCTTTAGAACTTGTCGTGGAAGGTACGCGAAATGACCTCGTCCTGCTGCTCCTTGGTGAGCGTGTGGAAGTTCACGGCATAGCCGGAAACGCGGATGGTCAGCTGCGGGTACTTCTCGGGGTGAGCCTGAGCGTCGAGCAGCGTCTCACGGTTGAAGACGTTGATGTTCAGGTGGTGGCCACCCTTCTCGGCGTAAGCGTCGAGCATGTGGACCAGGTTATCGGCCTGGGTCTCGGAAACTTCAGAAACCTTCATAATGTGTCTCCTTCGATTAATAGGCGCCGGCCGAAACCGGCGCACTAATCAGTAATCGTTATTGTTAGTATAGCACTAACAATAGTTACTCGCCCAGCTGATCAAGGTCGATATCGCCAAAGAACACCTGGTCCTCCTTGCCGAGCGCACTCGGGATGATGGAGAAGGTGTTGGAGATGCCGTCCTGAGCATCGCGGAACGGGAGCTTGGAAACCGAAGACAGCGAAGCGATGGCGCCGTGGCTATCGCGCTTGTGCATGGGGTTAGCACCCGGGGCGAACGGCTGGCCAGCCTTGCGGCCGTCGGGCGTGGAGCCGGTCTTCTTACCGTACACGACGTTGGAGGTAATGGTCAGAACCGAGGTCGTGGGCACGGAGTTGCGGTAGGTGTCGTTCATGCGGATGTACTCCATGAACTGGTGCACAACGTCGTGAGCGATCTGGTCGACGCGGTCGTCGTCGTTACCGTACTTGGGGAACTCGCCCTCGGTCTCGAAGTCGACGATGATGCCGTTCTCATCACGGACGGGGTGGACCTTGGCGTACTTGATGGCGGACAGGGAGTCAGCCACGACGGAAAGGCCAGCGATGCCCGTAGCGAACCAGCGGTGCACGTGCTTGTCGTGCAGAGCCATCTGGATGCGCTCGTAGCAGTACTTGTCGTGCATGTAGTGAATGATGTTCAGCGAGTTGACGTACACGCCAGCGAGCCACTTCATCATGTCGTTGTACTTGGCCACAACGTCGTCGTAATCGAGCGTATCGCCCTCGACGGCGCGATACTTGGGACCGACCTGCTTCTTGGAGACCTCGTCAACACCGCCGTTGAGTGCGTACAGCAGGCACTTGGCCAGGTTGGCGCGGGCGCCGAAGAACTGCATCTCCTTGCCGATGCGCATGGAGGACACGCAGCAGGCAATACCGTAGTCGTCGCCATGATAGACACGCATGAGGTCGTCGTTCTCGTACTGAATCGAGGAGCTGGCGACAGAAGTCTTGGCGCAGAACTTCTTGAAGTTCTCGGGCAGACGGGTCGACCACAGAACGGTCATGTTGGGCTCGGGGCTGGTGCCCATGTTCTCGAGCGTGTGCAGGTAGCGGTAGCTCATCTTGGTAACGAGCGTACGGCCGTCAACACCCATGCCGCCGATGGACTCGGTGACCCACTGCGGATCGCCGGTGAACAGGGCCTGGTACTCGGGGGTACGGGCAAACTTGACCATGCGGAGCTTCATGATGAAGTGATCCACGAACTCCTGGATCTGCTCCTCGGTGAAGGTACCGTTGGCAAGGTCGCGCTCAGCGTAGATGTCGATGAACGTAGAGGTACGGCCGATGGACATAGCAGCGCCGTTCTGCTCCTTGACGGCAGCAAGGTAGGCGAAGTACATCCACTGGATGGCCTCCTGCGTGTTGGTGGCAGGGTTGGAAATATCGAAACCATAGGTCTCGGCCATCATCTTGAGCTCGCCGAGGGCGCGGATCTGCTCCTGCAGCTCCTCGCGGTCGCGGATGTTGTCGGCGGTCATGACCGTCGGGGTGGAAGCCTTCTGGGCCTCCTTGTCCTTGATCAGGCAGTCGACGCCGTACAGGGCAACACGACGGTAGTCGCCGATGATACGGCCGCGGCCATAGCCATCGGGCAGACCGGTGATGATGTGAGCCGAGCGGCAAGCACGCATCTCGGGGGTGTAAACATCGAAGACGCCAGCGTTGTGGGTCTTACGCTCGAAGGTGTAGCGCTCGACAACGTTCTCGTCGACCTTATAGCCGTGCTGGCTGGCAGCCTGGCAAGCGATGCGGATACCGCCGTTGACGTGCAGCGCGCGCTTGAGCGGCTTGTCGGTCTGGAGACCGACGATGGTCTCCTTCTCGCGGTGGGCGTTATCGATGTAGCCAGCGGGGTGGCTCACGATACCCGTAACGGTCTTGGTGTCCATATCGAGGACACCGCCCTGCTCGCGCTCCTTAAGCAGCAGGTCGAGAACCTCGCCCCACAGCTCCTTGGTACGCTCGGTCGGGCCGACGAGGAACGACTCGTCGCCCTCGTAGGGGGTGTAGTTCTTCTGGATGAAGTCTCGGACGTCAACCTCTCCCGTCCAGATGCCTTCCTTGAAGCCTTCCCATGCCTCCTGCATTGTGTAACCACGCTCCTAGTTACGTGTAATGCGGCGCTCTCTCACACCGCTGCTTATTGAATTCTTGAATGTTCGGCTTGCACTACCGGCTTCTTCCGTTCTTCACCACACGTCGGTGCAGGGAAAAACGTTTGTCCACCTTGGAACTACAACCCAAAACCCAAGATTTCACCCGTCTGAGAAGGATAACATAGCGACCCTCTCCATCTGGGCTGTTATATGTTTCTTTTTTTATATCATAAAGGCGTTTTTTACAAACCCGCAGGAAATGCGAGCGCGAACAACTACCGTTCACCGATTTGTATGGTATTTTTCCTTGCCTTTGTACGACGTTCGCTCTAGCTGTTATGCCAGCTTTAGCAGGGTAAAGCGCCTATGAGCAGATGGTTGGGACGTAGCTAAAGCTCTACTTTTCGGCGGAGCGGGAGCGCGAGATGCCCGCGAAGACAGATTTCTAGGCATGTCCCAAATATCTACTGTATGAGATGCGAACGCAGGGGTATCATCTTCTACCGAAAATAGTTTCTAGTGTTAGGGGTTTTCGGTGGAAGATACCGATTTCCATGAGCTTGGGCGTCAGCTCTTTACCGAGTTTGGCAGCATGCACCAGCGCGTTTCGCGCTTTGCCGACCAGGCTCTGGGTGGCGAGATGGCCGTCATGCGCGCCCTCATGCGCGCCGGCGGCTCGCTCACGCCGAGCGAACTCGCCGATCGTGCCTGGGTCTCGAGCGCCCGTATCGCCAATATCCTGCGCGCCCTCGAGGCCAAGGGCTGGGTCGAGCGCGAGCACTCAAAGACCGACCGTCGTCGCGTACACGTCACGGTGACCGACAAAGGATTCCAGGATCTCGAAATCAAACGTCGGGAATTCGAGAACCGCACTGCGGCTTTCCTCGAGCAGCTCGGCGAAACAGATACCCAAGAGATGGTGCGCCTTCTAAGACGTGCCAACGAAATTATCGACCGCAATCAAGAAAGGAGAGATGCCGAGTGAGGATTCTCAAGCTCTTTAAAAAACATGTCCTGGCACTGTTTACAGCTATCGTACTTATCGTAATCAGCTGCAACGCCGATCTGGCACTGCCTACCTATATGAGCGACATCGTCGACGTGGGCGTGCAGCAAGGCGGCATCGCCTCGCCCGTGCCCGACACCATTCGCGCCGAATCGCTCGACGACCTCGAACTCTTTATGAGCGCCAAGGACGCCAAGGCTGTGGAGGCCGTGTTTAGCAAGGCACACAAAAACGGGATTCGCACGTACAAGGGCACCGAGGACGAGCGCGCCGACGGCAGCAAGCTCGCTGACATTATGAGCCTGCCCGAGACCGTCGTCCTTTCGCTCAACCAAGGCATCGACGCCAACTCCATGGGCGACATGATGGGCTCGTCCAGCGAGAAAGACAACAACGCCGCCCAGGCCATGCCCACCCCCGAGCAAATGGCAGCGATGACGCCCGAGCAGCTCGCCGAGATGCAGCAGAAGGCCGCAGCGGCGCAGAACATGCAAAAGCAGATTGATGCCGACGGCGGTAAGATCACCATGAAGAGCCTGCGTCTGGGCGTTGAAGGCGGCCTAATCGACCAGGGCAAGCTCGTCGAGGGTGCCAACCAAATGGCGGACAAAATGGGCTCCATGTCGGGCTCCATTGTGACCCAACGCGCCGTGAGCTATGTGCAGGACGAGTACAAGGCGCAGGGCATCGACCCCGCCGACGTGCAGAACGCCTACCTGAGCCGCATGGCGACCACGATGTTTGGGCTGTGCCTGGTGTCGCTCGTCGCCACCATCCTGACCGGTGCCGTGGCGTCGCGCACCGCCTGCTCCATCGCCCGCGACCTGCGCCGCGAGACCTTCAACAAGGTTATGCACTTCTCGCCAGCCGAGGTGGGCAAATTTAGCCAGGCCTCGCTCATTACCCGCTGCACCAACGACATTCAGCAGATCCAGATGGCCGCAACCCTGTTTATCCGTATGTGCCTGATGGCCCCCGTCATGGGCATCGTCGCCGTCATGCGCGTCCTAGCCAACCACACCGGCCTGGAGTGGACCATCGCTGTGGCCATCATCGCGGTTTCGGCCGTCGTCGGCGTGCTCATGGGCCTCACCATGCCCAAGTTCAAAAAGATGCAGAGCTTTGTGGACCGCGTGAACCTTACCGCCCGCGAGCTGCTCGACGGCCTTATGCCCATCCGCTCGTTCAACCGCGAGGAGCATGAGCTCGAACGTTTTGACAAGGCGTCGCTCGACCTGATGACTACGCAGCTCTACACCAACCGCGCCATGAGCTTTATGATGCCGCTCATGATGCTCGTCATGAACTGCATCACCGTGCTTATCGTCTGGTTTGGCGCGCAGGGCGTGTCCGACGGCGTGATGCAGGTCGGCAACATGATGGCGTTCATCTCCTACACCATGCAGATCGTCATGGCGTTTATGATCCTCACCATGGTTTCGGTCATCCTGCCCCGCGCCGAGGTCGCAGCCGAGCGCGTGGAAGAGGTCATCACCTGCCCCACGAGTATCAACGACCCTGTCTCGCCCAAACTGCCTGCTGCCAGCGCGCCGCGCGGCGAGCTCACCTTCCGCGACGTGAGCTTCCAGTATCCCGATGCCCGCGCCGATGTCATTAGCAGCGTGAACTTCACCACGCACGCCGGCCAGATGCTCGGCATCATTGGCTCCACGGGCTCGGGCAAGTCAACGCTTGTGCAGTTGATTCCGCGCCTGTACGACGTCACGGGCGGCAGCATTTCGCTCGACGGCGTCGATGTGCGCGACATGACCCTTTCCGAGCTGCGTCGCCGCATTGGTTACATCCCGCAGCAGGGGCGCCTGTTCTCGGGCACTGTCGAGAGCAACCTCAAGTTTGCCGGCGACATGGTAAGCGATGATGACATGCGCCAAGCCGCGCGCATCTCACAGGCCGAGGACTTTATCGCCGAGCGCGAGGGCGGCTACGACTCCCCCATCAGCCAGGGCGGCTCCAATGTTTCGGGTGGTCAGCGCCAGCGCCTGGCCATCGCCCGCGCGTTGGCCAAAAAGCCCGAGGTCGTGGTGTTCGATGACTCGTTTAGTGCCCTCGACTACAAGACCGACGCGCGCCTGCGCGAGGAGCTGGCCAAAAACGTTACCGACGCCGCACTCGTGGTCGTGGCCCAGCGCATCGCGACCATCATGCACGCCGACCAGATCATCGTGCTCGACGACGGCCACGTAGTGGGCACCGGCACGCACGAGGAGCTGCTGCGCAGCTGCCCGGCGTATCTGGAGATCGCACAGTCGCAGCTTTCCGCCGAGGAGCTGGGGCTTACCCAAGAAGAAATTGCAGCCGTCATGGAAGGAGGCGAGCGCTAATGGCAGACGAGACCAAGACTCAGATTCCCAAGCCCACCCGCCAGCGTGGTCCCATGGGCCGCATGGGCGGCATGCGTCGCGGCGAAAAGGCCAAGGACTTTAAGGGCACCATGAGGCAGCTGCTCGGCTATATCGGCCAGCACAAGATTGCCGTGTTTGCCGCCGTCGCCTTTGCCGTGTGCTCGGTCATCTTTAACATTGTGGGGCCCAAGGTGCTCGGCCAGGTTACCACCAAACTGTTCGAGGGCTTGGTTGCCAAGGTCAACGGCACCGGCGATGTCGACTTTGCCTGGATCGCCAAGACGCTCGGCTTTTTGCTCTGTCTGTATCTGGCGAGTTCTGTCTGCAGCCTGATCCAAGGCTGGCTCATGACCGGCGTCACGCAAAAGATTTGTTATCGCATGCGCAAGGAGATCGCCGCCAAGATCGCTGTCGTTCCGATGAGCTACTTCAACGGCCACAGCAAGGGAGACGTACTCAGCCGCATCACCAACGACGTCGATACGCTGGGTCAGTCGCTCAACCAGAGCGTGACGCAGCTCATCACGTCGGTGACGCAGATTATCGGCGTGCTCGTCATGATGCTTTCGATCAGCCTGCCGCTTACCGGCGTCACCGTGCTCACGCTGCCGGCCGCCGCGATTATCTTGACCGTAATGATTCACTTCTCGCAGCCGTACTTCCGCGAGCAGCAGCAGGTTCTGGGCGCCGTCAACGGCATTATCGAGGAGGACTTTGCCGGCCAGAACGTCATTCAGGTGTTCGACCACGCCGAGGCCTCGATCGAAGAGTTCGACCGTCAAAACGACCGCCTCTTTATTAGTGGCTGGCGCTCGCAGTTCCTGTCGGGCCTGATGATGCCGCTTATGAGCCTGGTGGGTAACATGGGCTACGTGGGCGTTGTCGTGGTGGGCGCACAGCTCGCACTGACCGGCAACGCCACGCCCGGCGACATCCAGAGCTTTATCCAGTACGTTCGCAACTTTACGCAGCCCGTGCAGCAACTGGGCAACGTGAGCAACACGATGCAGTCGATGGCAGCCGCCACCGAGCGCGTCTTTGAGTTCCTGGCCGCGCCCGAGGAGGAGCAGAAAGCCGACGCGCAGATTCCCGAAAAGCGCCCCGGCCATGTGGAGTTTGATCACGTCAAGTTTGGCTATACGCCCGACAAGACCATCATCCACGACTTTAGCTGCGAGGCGCAGCCCGGCCAGACCATCGCCATCGTCGGCCCCACCGGCGCCGGCAAGACCACGCTCATCAAGCTGCTGCAGCGCTTCTACGATGTGGACGGCGGTTCGCTGCGTGTCGAGGGCGTCGACGTGCGCGACTGGGACCGCGCGGCGCTGCGCGGCGAGTTTGCCATGGTGCTGCAGGATACCTGGCTGTTTAACGGCACCATCCGCGAGAACATCCGCTACGGACGCCCCGATGCGAGCGATGCCGAGGTCGAAGCCGCCGCGCGCGCCGCACGTTGCGACCACTTTATCCATACGCTTGCCGGTGGCTACGACTTTATGATCAACGAGGAGGGCACTAACCTGTCGCAGGGTCAGCGCCAGCTCGTGACCATCGCCCGTGCCATTTTGGCCGACCGCCCGGCGCTGATTCTGGACGAGGCGACCTCCAACGTTGACACTCGTACCGAGGAGCTTATTCAGCGTGCCATGGATGCGCTGATGCAGGGCCGTACCAGCTTTGTCATCGCACACCGTCTGTCCACGATCCGCAACGCCGATGTGATCTTGGTAATTCGCGACGGCGACATCGTCGAGAAGGGCACGCACGACGAGTTACTCGCCCAGGGCGGCTTCTACGCCGACCTGTATAACTCGCAATTCGACGAGGCGGCGTAAAAACCGGCGGCAAACAACCGCAATGCCAAGAAAACGGGGGCGCAGGACAACCTGCGCCCCCGTTTTTGTTTTGCGACCCTCGAACCGCCTCCCCTGGGACCTGATTGACAGCCCCTTCGAGGCCCGTGGGCAAAAAATGGCAAATATGAGTACTGTTACTTTTTTAGTAACAGCCAAAACAGCCCCAAATGCCGTTTTCACGGCTTACACGCGTCCCTAAATTGATCAAACAGCCCTATAGCGAACTTATATGTGTTTACGTTAATGAACATATTTTGCTGTTATGTCTATTATTTTGCGAAGGCAATATGATTCTAAGATAGCAACCGTACTCATATTTGGCATTTTTTGCCCACAGGGTATTTCCTGGGGAACCGACAACAGCCTTAGGGTCCCGCGCGGCGCCGTTCCCTCCCGGCATCCGCCGACATTTCCCCAGATAAAACCGACCAAAATAAACCTGTCCCTTTTCGGCAGGTTTCGCTTGCACTTTAGCGTGCGACAGCGGATAATGCCGAGCATTCGAGAATTCGCCAATTGTTGCCGTTAATTGATAAAGGAGGCCCCGCATGGCCATGGATTTCAAACGCAAGCTGCCGATCCCCATGGAGATCCGCGAGGAAATGCCGCTTTCCGCAGAGCTTACCGCCAAAAAGCAGGCATTCGATGCCGAAGTCGCCAAGGTCTTTACCGGCGAGGACGCGCGCAAGGTGCTCATCATCGGCCCGTGCTCTGCCGACCGCGAGGATTCGGTCCTCGAATACATGAACCGCCTGGCCAAGACCGCCGAAGAGGTCAAGGACAAGCTCATCATCATTCCGCGCGTCTACACCAACAAGCCGCGTACCAAGGGCACCGGCTACAAGGGTCTTCTGCACAACCCCAACCCCGAGGCTCCCGACGACCTGCTCGAGGGCGTCAAGGCCATCCGCCACATGCACCTGCGCGTCATCGAGGAGACCGGCTTCTTTACCGCCGATGAGATGCTCTACCCGTCCAACTACCAGTACCTCGTTGACCTGCTGAGCTATGTGGCCGTGGGCGCACGCTCGGTCGAAAACCAGGAGCATCGCCTGGTGTCGAGCGGTATTTCGGTGCCCGTGGGCATGAAGAACCCCACCGCCGGTTCCACCACCGTTATGCTCAACTCCATTTACGCCGCGCAGGCGCACCAGAGCTTCATCTTCCGCAACTGGGAGGTCGAGTGCGACGGCAATCCGCTCGCGCACGCCGTTATGCGTGGCTACATCGGTCTCGACGGTCGCACCTACCCCAACTACCACTACGAGCACCTGGAGCGCCTGGCCGAACGCTACACCGAGCACGCCGGCTATGCCAATCCGGCAGCGGTCATCGACTGCAACCACGACAACTCGGGTAAGCGCCCGCTTGAGCAGTATCGCATTTGCAAGGAGGTGCTCGACAGCTGCCGCCGCAACGAGTCCATCTCCAAGCTGGTCAAGGGCTTTATGATCGAGTCCTACCTGGAGGACGGCAACCAGCCGGTCGACGGCGGCGTCTTTGGCAAGTCGATCACCGATCCGTGCCTGGGCTGGGAAAAGACCGACTACCTCATCCACGAGATCGCGGAACGGGTGTAGGTTACGGCGTTTTACCAAACGCCGTAACGGCTCGACGCTGCGCGGGCCGCATTTGGACAATCTGACGTTCAACTTCAAGGGCGCGACCAGAAGGTCAGCGCCCTTTCGTTTCACGTCACCTTGTCTCAAATGCGACCCGCTCGCTGTCCGTCCTCTACCTGCGGCGTTGTCTTACTCCGGATGCGGCAGTTAGGGACGTTCCTTTTCTGCCGGCAGTTTGGGATGTTCCTTGGGGTAGTCATTGGGGACGTTCTTTAATGACTGGTCGTTTAAGAACGTCCCCAACGACTACCCAGAATGAGAGTGGATAATCTCCCGTTTTTGGCCTATACCAGCGCTAAAAGTGGGAGATTATCCACTCTCATCGAGCAAGTGTCCGAAAATCCGCCCTCATTCCTTCTTAGGACCCTCCGTCCCCGAGGATTCGAGGCTCGCCTGTCGAATGGTCGATGCGGCCGTCCTGCGTCCATGTCACACTCAGGGGTGGCCTGACCCAACTTGGAAGGAGCCCCCATGAGCCTTGACAACGTAACTCTGCGTGCCGCCACGCTCGATGACCTGGCCGGCATCGCCGCCATCTACAACCAGCTGTGGTGCAACACGCTGCGCAACCGAGGCGACGTCGAAGCCGCCGATTTCTGTGCGCGCTTTAACATCGCCATGCAGCTGCAGCGCCCCCCCATCGCGCTCGTTGCCGAAGCTGAAGGCCGCATCATCGCCGCTTGCTGCATCGGTATCTTCGAAGACGGCAAACCACGCACCAATCCCACGTGGGAGCCCTGCTACAACGAGATGTTCGTCCAGGCAACCGAGATGGCAAAGACCGCCGATGCCAAGCTCGAAGGCTCGCTCTTTGGCGATAGCCGCGAGAAGGCAACAGCCGACCGCTTTGCCGCCACGGGCAACGAATATGCCCAAGGCCAGCTCAACCTGATCATCATCGTGCCCGAATGGCAGGGCAAGGGGCTCGGCCGTGCGCTCATCGACCTTGCGCGCGCCGAACTCGCCAAAGCCGGGTGCACCAAATTCTTCCTGATGAGCGACTGCAACTCCGACTGGCAGTTCTACGAGCACCTCAACATGAAGCGCATCTTGGAGGATCACAGCCAGGACACCGGCGACGGATTTATCGTCTATATGTACGGAGGCGACACGCAGGATTAACTTGCATGTCGCCTCACGGGCTTTCTACAAGACGGCCCAAACCATCAACCAAGACGAGTCAACAAGGCGCGCTCTCCTCGGCAGCAAGGGCATTCGTGCTGTAACGAGTGGTGGAGATGGCCACGCTTGCACACAACTGTCTCGGATAGATAGCGGTCGAGCAGGCGCGCCCATGTGCGTGCGTCAAGACGCTCCTCCGCCCTGCCATACAGCGATCGACGGAGTGCCTCGCCCATAGTGCCGCTAAAATCATCGAGCTCAAGAGCGTACTTTGGGACAACGTATCCGACCAACGTCCCCACAAACGGGCTGTGCCCATTACACACGCAGCTGTTTATCAATGGTGCAGGCGGAATGTCATCGTCGTCCAGGTCAAATATGTCCAAGTCCAGCTCACCAGAAGCGTATGGGTGTATTCCGCGGTTAAGCATCTTAAAGATATGGACCGCGAGTCCAAAGTCATCCGTCTGTGGCGTAAACACGGGGGCATTCGTGGACGCTGCCAAGCTCTCGAAATCGCTGATGCCGGCTATCTCCATGAGTTGAAGCACCTCGGGGGCAATATAGCCGGGAGCGGCGCACGCAGTCCTATGTGTCACATCCGAAAGCGTAAAGCTATACGAGCGCCTTGATGGTATCCATGCCCGCATGCGCCGAAGCCTCGCAACCCTTCTGCCCGTTGAGCACGCACTCGAGCAGCGTATCGTATGCGCGCTGGGCTTCGGGGGCCAGGTACGCCCTGTTAAACATGCCCTCGGGTCGCACGTTTCCCTTCGAGTCGATCATATAAGGCCCCAATCTGTTTGGTTTCCCCAGATTGTGTGCCCGCACACCCAAGCCGCACGGCCCGCCGTTCAGCTGAAACCACCACACAAAAAGTCCGCCGACCATTGAAGTCGGCGGACTTTCGCGTGCGGACAATCAAGCACTGTTCACCATGGAACTGCTATTTACAGCGCGCCTTGGGCTGCTGCTGGGTGATGCAGTGGATGTTGCCGCCGCCGTAGATAACCTCGCGAGTCATGATACCGATGACTTCACGGTCCGGATAAGCAGCCTGGATATCCTTGAGCGCCTGGGCGTCATTGGGATCGCCGAACTGCGGTACAAGCACTGCGCCGTTGATGGGCAGGAAGTTGAGGTAGCTCGGCTCGAAAGCATCCTCGGGGGTACGCGGCAGCACGCCCTCGACGGGGTCAATCGTGCTGGCCTCCTCCTCGGTCATATATACCGAGGTCGCAGGCATAATCACCTTGTGGATCTTGAGCTTGCGGCCACGGGCATCCGTCGTCTCGGAAAGCGTCTTATACGCCTCTTGGCACTCCTTGTAGAACTTATGGTTGGGATCATCGGTCCACATGCAGCAGACCTCGCCGGGCGCACTAAAGCATGCGACGTCGTCCACGTGCCCGTTGGTCTCAAACGGGTCGATGCCATCCTTGATCCAAATGACCCTCTCGATGCCCAGGTACTCGGCAAGCTTCTCCTCGATCTGCTCCTTGGTGTACTGGGGGTTGCGGTCCTCATTGAGCAGGCACATCTCGGTGGTCACCACGGTGCCCTGGCCGTCGCAGTTAAACGAGCCACCCTCGAGGATATAATCCTCGGGACGATAGCGGTTAACCTGCTCGAGCTGTGCCACCTGCAGGCCAATGGAAGCGTCCTTGTCCCACGGGAAATACAGGCCGTCAATGAAACCGCCGTAAGCATTAAAGTGGAAGTGCGAGAGTGCCACGTCCCCCTTGTCGTTGACAAGAAACGCCGGGCCGGGGTCGCGAATCCAGCTGTCGTTGTACTCCATGTGGATAACGCGCACGTTCTCAACGCCGTCGAAGATCTCACACACCGCGGGGAAGCCTTCAGTGTTGACGCCCACAGTGATGGGCTGAAAACGTGCAACGGTCTTAATAATCTCGGTAAAGACCTTTTGCGCCGGCTTGGCACCACAGCGCCACACATCCGAGCGATGCGGCCACAAAATCCAGGTGCGCTCCTGCTCTTCGTACTCGCCGGGCATGTAGAATCCGTCCTTCTTTGGCGTAGACTCGCTCTCGTAAATGGTCTTCATTTCAAGCTCCTAAATCTCGGTGCTTTTGCTTGACGAGACCATGATGCGGCCGCACCGAGATGTTCTCAATGGTCCCTCGAGCCCCTTTCAGCGACCGACGGTATACCATTCGCTGACCTAAAGTTCTATTCAGGCCGAGAACATGACATACTGGGTTCCACAATGGAAAGGATGCCCTATGCCCCCATGCAATAATCAGCAGACTATTGAGTTGGACAGTACGACCTGGACTGCTCTCAACGAGCTCGCGCTTGCAATCCACGCATCACACGGTGTCGATAAGCTGCAAAAGGAGACCCTCGAGGGAACGACAGGGCTCGTGCCCCATCGGATCGCCATGTTCGACCTGATCGAGGCAGCGGGCAGTGATGCCCCACGCTACGTCCACCCCGCAAGCAGCGGAATGGACGACCGCGCACTGAGCGACTACTACAACCGCTACGCCGCGATGGACTATACAACATGGAGCTTTGACTTACATAAGGTCGGCGTCTACCGCGACCTCGACCTCGTCGACGTCGAGCGACGCGATGCCACGCCCATCTATCGCAAATGGATGGAACCGCAGGGCGTCTACTTTGGCTGTACGGCCACGCTCGCGCACAACGACAGCCCGCTAGGAAGCATCACCCTGTTTCGTGAACGCACGGCCGGAGACTTCACCGACACCGAGCTCGCAATCCTGCTCGAAGTCGCTCGGCACGCGAGCCTCGCGCTCGCCAACCTCTATCCTCGGGGCATTAAACTCACCCAGACAGAAGACACAAACCAGCTAAATGCTTTCATTACAGAACACAATATCCAACCGCGCGAAGCCGAAGTCATGCGGCTCATGCTCGACGGCAAAACGAACAAACAGATGGCAAACGAGCTATTCATAAGCGAGTCAACCGTCAAGAAGCATGTCAACGCCATCTATCGCAAGCTCGGCGTCAGCAACCGCCTGGGCCTCATGACTGCCACGCAAAACATCCCGCGATAAAAAAGGGCGCCCTCCATGCAGAGAACGCCCTTTGATTTCGCCATTTGAATTAGTGTCGGCTCTGGCTCAAAGAGTAGACAGGTTTATTTTGGCAGGTTTTATCTGGGCAAATGTCAGCCGCCGCGAGGGAGCTGCCTTCCCTCGCGGCGGTCTTCTAGCAGAAAAACCAAGTGAGTAGGCTTTTTGCAGGAGGTCAAGCACGCCCCAAAACGCCACAGCTCTGACCTGCACTGATAATTGTTCTCGGGGGAAGCGGGCACTGCGGGGCGCGGCAACGGCGCGCGATTTCCGCGTCGCAGCGCTACCCTGATGCTGAATGCCGGGACGATGACCCACTGACCTGCTGAC
>NZ_JBBNLO010000037.1:0-14506 GCF_040092405.1 Collinsella sp. CLA-ER-H2 | reverse complement strand
GAATGAAGCAGCAGGTAAAGCTTGCCATGGCGATAGCGACCGGTTGCCCGTACCTCATCCTCGATGAGCCGCTGAACGGCCTCGATCCGGGAAAGCGGAAAACCTCCTGCGACGCGATGCGCAGCGAGGTGGCGCGGGGACGCAGCGTGCTCATCTCAAGCCATCTGCTCGACGACCTGGCAGACCTCACCAATACGTTCTACTTCATCGAGGCCGGCACACTCGTGGAAAAGACCGAGTCGTCCGCGCAAACGCTCAAGCAGGAATACCTCGATACATACGAAGGGGGTAAATGATATGAAGACCGGCTCCGCCAAAATACCCATTGCGCTGGCGTTATTGGTCGCGATAGCCGCAATCGTAGTCTCTGCCGTATCCATAAAAGATGCGAACACCTTGAAACATGGCATTTCCGAAGGGTTCCGCCTAGACGGAGTGTACCGAGACCACGAGACCGGCTTAACCCAGCTCTCCTTCCTTGGGGAAGACGAAAACAGGTGGCAAATCGTCGACAGCAATGGAAATGTGACCGACGGTTCATTTGAGACAACCGGCGATCCGAACATCTTCATGTTGGCCGACCAATCAGGAGATGATTACGGATTTGTCCACCTGGCTTACGCCTCCGCAGACGGAAACCAAGGAAGCCTTTATTTGAACACCGGAACGTCGGTGCTCGAATTTGACAAGGTAACCAGCGGCCCGGCTTTCGTCATGCCGTAAATGCAAATCGAGCGTCACGAGAGAAGAGGGGACTGGCCTTGCCAGCCCCCTCTTCCCCTTACGGTCAAACGTCCAGTTCGTGAATCATGACCACCCGCTATGCGGGTGGTCATGATTTAACAATGTCAACTGAACCTGATCCAGTTTGGTTGATTTCCGATCTCAGCCGAACGTATTGAGCGGATAGGCCGTTCCCGCGGTCAGCCGAACGCCCCGAGGCTGTCAGTGGTAGCGTAAAGGTGAACACTTGGGCCTGCCGTGGGCCCCGGGGACCGACTTCGCGGCGCCCTTCACGCTCTTTCCGGACATGACGTCCCCCGATCTCCCGGGGCCGGCGACCTTTGGCAGATGAGCTCTAATACTTTTCCGAGAAGTGAACGAGTAAAAACGAGACCCCGAAGCATCCGCGTTTTAGAAGGATAAAACCGCAGGATTCGAATGGCAAAACCGCAGGAAATGACAGCCGAAACATGCCGATGCCTCAGGAGTCCAAAAGAGGTCGTTCACTTCTGGGAAAAGTATTAGACCTGGACGCACATCAGGATCCGGCCCTCAGGGTATCGGATTCCCATATTCATCCGTACATGTACGGATGAATATGGGAGGTGTTCGGATGAAGTTGATATTCAAGGCCAGCTCGTGTTGTGCCGCAAAGACCGTGAACCTTTTGTGGGACGCGCGACGCCGTGGTACCATAGCCGAGTTTGTTGTCTTGGTCGGAAACCAAGACGCCTTATGCGCTGATCGGTAACCAGCGCCTGACCAATAAGGAGTCCTACCATGAAGCAGGGTATCCATCCCCAGTATGTCGAGTGCACGGTGACGTGCTCCTGCGGCAACACCTTCAAGACGCACGCCACCGTGTCCGAGATGAAGGTCGAGCTTTGCAACGAGTGCCACCCGTTCTACACCGGCCAGCAGAAGTTCGTCGACACCGGTGGACGCGTCCAGCGCTTCGCCGACAAGTTCGGTGGCGCCGCTGCCGCTCAGCTCAAGAAGGCCGAGGAGGCCAAGGCTGCCAAGGCCGCCAAGGCTGCTGAGGCCGAGGCCGCTCGCAAGGCTGCCGCTGAGGCTAAGGCTGCCGAGAAGGCTAAGCGTGCCGCTAAGTTCGCCGAGGAGGCCGCCAAGCAGGCTGCCGAGGCTCCCGCAGAGACTCCCGTCGAGGAGGCCGCTGCCGAGGCCGAGACCACCGAGGCTGCTGAGTAAATAGCTCGCCGCGGAATCACTCGCATTCATGGCATAAGGGCCGCGCATCCATTTGGGTGCGCGGCCCTTTTCTTTTTATTGGTGCAAACTAACCTGACCCCGCGGCACCAAGTTGGTGCATGGGGGTCAGGTTTCTTTGCACCAAATGGCAGGGGATACGTCGTTTGCCCAGATAAAACCTGCCAAAATAAACCTGTCCCTTTTTGGCAGGTCGGTCGTAGTTATTACGTGGCGGTCGAGGTCGACCGCATAGGCTGCGCCCCGTTTGGCTAAAGTACAATTATCTGTGTTTAACTCGCCCAAGGCTGCACGGCGTGGGCGATGGCCAAAAAGGAAAACCACATGGGATTCATGTCAAAGCTGCTGTCCTTTGGATCCGATAAGGACCTTAAGCGCTACTACAAGATCGTCGACCAGATCAACGGTCTTGAGCCCCAGTTTGAGAAGATGACCGAGGAGGAGCTCCGCGCCCAGACCGATAAGTTCCGCGAGCGTTACGCCAACGGCGAGTCGCTCGACGACATGCTTCCCGAGGCTTTTGCCACCGTGCGCGAGGCTTCCAAGCGCATCACGGGCATGCGTCACTTTGACGTACAGCTCATCGGCGCCATGGCGCTTCATGAGGGCCATATCGCCGAGATGAAGACCGGCGAAGGTAAGACCCTTGTCTCCACGCTGGCCGGCTACCTCAACGCTATCGCCGGCAAGGGCGTGCATGTCGTTACCGTCAACGATTACCTGGCAAAGCGCGACTCCGAGTGGATGGGCCGCATCTACAAGTACCTGGGCATGACCGTCGGTCTGCTCCAGAACAACATGCCGCTCGAACTCAAGCGCCCGGCCTACCAGGCAGACGTCACCTACGGCACCAACTCCGAGTTCGGTTTCGACTACCTGCGCGACAACATGGTCACCCGCCCCGAGCAGCGCGTACAGCGCGGCCACCATTACGCCATCGTCGACGAGGTCGACTCCATCTTGATCGACGAGGCCAGAACGCCGCTCATCATCTCGGGCGCCGGCACCAAGTCCGCCAGCACCTACAAGGACTTCGCGCGTGCCGTGCGCGGCCTGGAGCGCGGCGAGGACGTGTCGCACGACATGCTCACCGCTACCGAGGACGTGGAGCCCACGGGCGACTATGTCATGGACGAGGCCAAGCACACCATTGCCGCCACCGAGCGCGGCCTTAAGAAAATCGAGCGCCGCCTGGGTATCGATGATATCTATGCCGATCTCTCCGGCCAGCTGGTCAACCACCTGCAGCAGGCGCTGAAGGCCCAGTACATGTTCCACCGTGATAAGCAGTACGTGGTCACCAACGGCGAGGTCAAGATCGTCGACGAGTTCACCGGCCGCATTATGGAAGGCCGCCGCTATTCTGAGGGCCTGCACCAGGCCATCGAGGCCAAAGAGGGCGTGCTCGTACGCGAGGAGAACCAGACCCTGGCCACCATCACCCTGCAGAACTACTTCCGTCTGTATGACAAGCTTTCCGGTATGACCGGCACGGCACTTACCGAGGATGCCGAGTTCCGCGAGATCTACAAGCTGCCCGTCGAGGTCATCCCCTCCAACAAGCCCGTGCAGCGCGTGGACCACGAGGACCTGGTGTACCGCACCATTCAGGCCAAGTACAACGCCGTCGCCGACGATGTCGAGCGTCGCCACGCCAAGGGCCAGCCGGTCCTGGTGGGCACCGTCTCCATTGAGAGCTCCGAGAAGCTGTCCGCCGCCCTTACCAAGCGCGGCATCGCACACGAGGTCCTCAACGCCAAGCACCATGAACGCGAGGCCCATATCGTGGCCCAGGCTGGTCGCTATGGCGCCGTGACCATCGCCACCAACATGGCCGGCCGTGGTACCGACATCCTGCTGGGCGGCAACCCCGACGAGTTGGTGCGCGAGCGCCTGGAGTACGAGGGCCTGACCATGGAGGACGTGACGCCCGAGCAGCTCGAGCAGTTTAACGCCGAGGCCAAGGAGACTTGCAAGGCCGAGCGCGAGCGCGTGCTTGCCGCCGGTGGCCTGACCGTTATCGGCACCGAGCGCCATGAGTCCCGTCGTATCGACAACCAGCTGCGCGGCCGTTCCGGCCGTCAGGGCGATCCGGGCGAGACCCAGTTCTACCTGTCGCTCGAGGACGACCTCATGCGCCTGTTCGGCGGCGACAAGATGGACCGCGTCTCCAAGATGATGGTCACGGCCGACATGGGCGATGACATGCCCATCCAGCACAAGATCATCTCAAAGGCCGTCGAGAGCGCCCAGCACAAGGTCGAGAGCATCAACTTCTCCATGCGCAAGAGCGTCCTTGAGTACGACGACGTCATGAACAAGCAGCGCCAGGTCATCTACGCTGAGCGCAATAAGATTCTGGACGGCAAGGACCTGACCGACCACATCACCGAGGTCATGCACGACACCGTGTACCGCTGCGTTCAGGAGTTCTGCACCAAGGACAGTCACGATGGCGAGCGCGACCTGGAGGGCCTGCGCAAGTGGGTTGTGGAGCTCACCGGCCACATCGATACGCCGAAGTTCCCCGACGAGGATTATGAGGCTCTGGCTGCCGATGTCCTGGCTTACGTAGAGAAGTGCTACAACATGAAGGCCGAGCGCTTGGGCGAGGACCTGATGCGCGAGCTCAACACCCAAGTCATGCTGCGCGTCATCGATACCCGCTGGATGAACTACCTGCAGGAGATGGACTATCTCAAGACCGGCATCGGCCTGCGCGGCTTTGGCCAGCGCGACCCGCTGGTCGAGTACAAGACCGAGGCCTACGGCGCGTTCCAGATCCTCGTCGACACCATGTACGAGGATTACCTGCGCACGGTTCTGCGCATCGAGATCAAGGCTGCCCCGCGTGCCGTGGAGCACAAGGAGGAGCCCGCGCTCGAGGGTGCGCACTTCTCCGGTCCTGCCGAGGTCGATGGTGACAACGGCGACTCGGTGCTGCGCAAGCAGGCGCAGGTGCAGGCCCGCACGGCTGTCCAGGGTGGTCCGGCTGCCGTCAACAACGGTGGCAAGGTGACCACCTATCGCAAGTCCGAGAGCGACGATCCGTACGTCAACGTGGGCCGCAACGACCCGTGCCCCTGCGGTAGCGGCAAGAAGTTTAAGTACTGCCACGGCAGGAATCGTTAATGGCTGAGGCTTTAGAGGTAACGCCCGCCGAGCTGGACGCGTTTGCGGACCGGCTCGGCGAGGTCGAGTCGTATCTCCACTTGGACGAAAAGCGCACGCGCGTGACCGAGCTCGAGGCCAAAAGCGTGGCCCCCGGCTTTTGGGATGACGCCGACGCCGCCCGTGCCACCATGGAGGAAATCGCGCGCACCAAGGAAGATATCGCTGCCGTGGACAACGCGCGCGGCGAGCTTTCCGATGCCCGCGCCGCGCTGGAGCTTGCCGAGGAGATGGGGGATGACCCCGATGCCGCCGCCCTTCGCGAGGAGGCTACAGCCACGGCTGAGCGCCTGGCCCGTGCCATCGATGAGCTTGAGCTTTCGAGCTGGTTTACCGGTGAGTTCGATCACGGCGATGCCATTGTGACCATCAAGCCCGGACAGGGTGGTCTGGAGGCCCAGGACTGGACCTTCATGCTCTTTAAGATGTACATGAAGTACTGCCAGCGTCGCGGCTGGAAGGTCACGATTAACGACTGCCCCGCTGCTGAGGTCATCGGCATCGACCGCGCGACCTTTACCGTCGAGGGCAAGGACGCATTTGGCATGCTGCGCGCCGAGGCCGGCGTCCACCGCTTGGTTCGCATTAGCCCCACCGACGACAAGAAGCGCCGCCAGACCACGTTTGCCGGCGTCGAGGTCATCCCCGTGCTACCCGATGATATCGACATCGAAATCAGTCCCGATGACATCCGCGTGGACGTGTACCACGCGAGCGGCCCGGGCGGTCAGGGCGTTAACACCACCGACTCCGCCGTGCGCGTGACGCATTTCCCCAGCGGCATTGTGGTCACCTGCCAAAACGAGCGCAGCCAGATCCAGAACAAGGCCGCGTGCATGCAGATCCTCAAGGCTCGCCTGTACGAGATTGAGCTCGAGAAGCGCGCCGAGGCCCTGGATGAGATCCGCGGGCCCAAGACCACGATTGGTTTTGGCAACCAGATCCGCAGCTACGTGCTCTACCCGTATCAGATGGTTAAGGACCTACGCACGGGCGTTGAGACCAGCAACGTCGAGGCAGTTCTTGACGATGGTGACCTGGACCCGTTTGTTATTGGCTACCATCGCTGGGCCACTGGCAACGCTGACGCAGAGATCCCATCTGCATAAACCGCCCGGTTTATGTGGAAATGGATAAAACCCTCCGAGCAGGGTGGTTTTGTATCCAAAGCAAACCCTGCGCAGGGGTGGTTTTTGTTCGGCGAATCGGTAGAATCGAATACAGCAAGAAGTTCGAAGCGCATCCGTTTGGGTGCGCTTTTTTGAGGGAGGTAGCATGGCATATCGTCTGGACATCAAGCGCATTCTATCGATGAACTTCTTTCACGACCTGCCCCAGATTATGTTGGGGTGCGCTCTGGCCGCTATTGCGACCGACCTGTTTTTGATTCCCAACGGCCTTGCTGCCGGTGGTGTTACGGGCCTTGCCACCATTATCCAGGCGGTCGGCGCAGCGCGAGGCGTGTCGCTTCCTGTCGGTATCCAGACCATCGTGATGAACGCCTTGCTGTTGCTGGTCGTTATGCGCGAGGGCGGTATGTTCTACGTGGTGCAGACCGCGACGGGCTTTGTGCTGCTGGGCTTCTTTACCGATCTGTTCGCCCCGTTTGTAGCACCTCTGGCACATGCGGACCTGATGCTCCCTGCCATGTGGGGCGGCATTATTACAGGCATCGGTTACGGCATGGTGCTGCGCGCCGGCGCCAACACCGGCGGCTCGGACACGATTGGCCAAATCATCTCGCGTAATACCTCGCTGCCCGTGGGCTCGACCGTCATGGCGATCGATGTTGCCGTATGCGCGCTGTCGGCTCCGGTCTTTTCAATCGAAAATGCACTATATGCAGGCCTTTCGATGGTCATTAGCGGCTACGTGATCGATGCCGTGGTCGATGGTGGCAACAAACGCCGTATGGTACTCATCATCTCGGACAAGTTCCCTGATATCGCTGCCGATATCATGTATGGCCTGGGTCGTGGTTGTACCAAGTTTAAGGCGACTGGCATGTATTCGGGTGCCGAGAAGCCGGTGATCATGGTCATCGTGAACCGTCGAGAGCTCAATACCCTCAAGACGATCGTGCGCGAGCGCGATCCTCACGCCATTGTGACGGTCGCCGACGTTACGGAAGCTTTCGGCGAGGGATTCAAGGACATTAGCGCGTAGGGCCGACCGCGTCCCATCCAAAAGACGTTCACATTGATAAACCGTTTCATCAGCGGTTCTGCCTGCTAAATTGTTCAAATAATGATAAAAACTCTGGTAAAGCCATCAGTTTCCAGCATAATGAATGACGTACGTGCATTGCGGCTGTGTTGGGATTACCTTCGGTGCCGTGCGCATTTTGTCTAATGAGGATGAAAGGAAGGCACAATGAGCGACGAAGAGCTCAAAAAGGTTGCCAACGAGGTAAGGAAGGGCATCGTCACCGGCGTGCACGCTGCCAAGTCCGGCCATCCGGGCGGTTCGCTCGGCGCTGCCGACATCATGACCTATCTGTACTTTGAGGAAATGAACGTCGACCCGGCCCATCCCCGCAAGGCCGACCGCGATCGCTTTGTGCTTTCCAAGGGCCACTGTGCACCTGGTCTGTACGCTGTGCTCGCCGAGCGTGGGTTCTTCCCCAAGGAGGATCTTGAGACGCTGCGCCACATCGGCAGCCACCTGCAGGGTCATCCCAACATGAACGACACTCCGGGCGTTGACATGTCCACCGGTTCGCTCGGCCAGGGCATCTCCGCCGCCGTGGGCATGGCCGTTGCCGCCAAGCACTGGGGCGATACTTATCGCACGTACGCCCTGCTGGGCGATGGCGAGAGCGAGGAGGGCCAGGTCTGGGAGGCCGCCATGTTTGCCGGCAACCAGCAGCTCGACAACCTCTGTGTGATCGTCGACCACAACGGCCTGCAGATCGACGGTCCCGTCGAGGAGGTCAACGACCCCATGCCGCTCGCCGACAAGTTCCGCGCCTTTAAGTTCCACGTGGTGGAGCTTGCCGACGGCAACGATTTCGATCAGATCCGCGCCGCCTTTGCCGAGGCTCGCGCTACCAAGGGCCAGCCGACCGCCATTATCGCCGAGACCACAAAGGGCAAGGGCGTGTCCTTTATGGAGAACCAGGTTGGTTGGCACGGCAAGGCCCCCAATGATGAACAGTTTGAGCAGGCCATGGCAGAGCTCACGGCCGCCGGAGAGGAGCTCTAGGATGGCAGACGTCAAGAAAATCGCCACGCGCGTAAGCTACGGCGAGGCCCTCGTCGAGCTCGCCAACGAGCACGATGACTTTGTGGTCCTCGACGCCGACCTGGCCGCCGCCACGCAGACCGGTAAGTTCAAGGCGGCCTGCCCCGACCGCTTCTTCGATGTGGGCATTGCCGAGAGCAACCTGATGGGCGTCGCCGCCGGTATCGCGACCACCGGTCGTGTTGCCTTCGCGAGTACCTTTGCCATGTTCGCTGCCGGTCGCGCCTTTGAGCAGGTTCGTAACTCCATCGGCTACCCGCACCTCAACGTTAAGATCGGTGCCACGCACGCCGGTATCTCGGTGGGCGAGGATGGTGCCACGCACCAGTGCTGCGAGGATATCGCCCTGATGCGCGTCATCCCCGGCATGACTGTGATCGTTCCTGCCGACGACGTCGAGGCCCGTGCCGTGACGCGCGCCGCCTACGAGTGCGACGGTCCGGTGTACATGCGCTTTGCCCGTTTGGCCTCGCCGGTTATCAACGACCCCGAGACCTATAAGTTCGAGTTGGGTAAGGGCATTGTCATGCGCGAGGGCGCCGATGTGACCATCATCGCCTGCGGCCTGATGGTCGGCGAGGCTCTCGAGGCCGCCGAGCAGCTCGCTGCCGAGGGCATCGATGCTGAGGTCATCAACATGCACACCATCAAGCCCATCGACGCCGACCTGATCGTCAAGAGCGCCACCAAGACCGGCCACGTCGTGACCGTCGAGGAGCACTCTGTGATCGGTGGCCTGGGCAGCGCCGTTGCCGACGTCCTGTGCGAGCAGTGCCCGACGCCGCTCAAGAAGATCGGTGTCAACGACACCTTCGGCGAGTCCGGCCCGGGTGCCGAGCTCCTGCACAAGTACGGCCTGGATGCCGCCAACATCGTGGCAACCACCAAGGAGTTCTTGGCCTAGGACAAGACGAGGCAAAGTATCGCCTCAACAACCACATACAAGCCAGAACAGGGGCGTCCCCAAAGAGGGCGCCCCTGTTTTTTCGGCAACAAACAAAACAGGCCCGCACCAAGCAAGGGCTTCCTCCGGGAAACGGGCCCATTCCAGCCACGTTCAATTCAGCCCCCAAGCATGGCGCTGCTGCACTTAAGCAAAACGCAGCGACCCCTTAGTTACCGCAGGCCGGACACAGGGTTACCTCCCAAATCTTTCCGCAGGACGGAGGAGCCCCCGCAGCGCGAAGCGCGCAGCGGGGGCTCCGACATGTCCGAGGACGATTTGGGAGGTAACCCTGTGCACGGCCGGACAGATCCCAAAGCACGCCATGCTTCTTATGTGCAGCAAAGCTAATGCTGCTAAAATACAAAGCGCTCATGTAGTTTAAACGCACGACGATAAGGAGCACCAGTGGGTAACCACTTCCGTACCTCCGGTGCGGGCGATGATGCCCCCAAGACGCAGACAGGCGTCCAGGGCAGCCGTTTCGCCACTCCGGATTCAGAGGGCCAGCCTGTTGCTCAGGCCCCCGCTCAGCCGGCAGATCAGGCACAGCCGGCATCCGATCCCTTTGCCTACAATCCCACCAGCGATGTTACGCTTTCCGGCACGGCGGGTTTTGAGCCCGTTCAGGCTGTGACCGCTCGCGTGGAGCAGCCTCAGGCTGGCGCCGCCGCGCCGCAGCCTAGCATGGCCGGCATTCCCGACCCCATGGCTCCTGCGACACCGGCTCCTCAGCCTGCGCAGTCTGGCCTCTTTGCCGCTATTCCCGATCCCACGCAGCCTGCTGCCCCGGTGGTCGAGAGCGATCAGGCAGCCGAGGTCGCAAGCCTCGATAACGCGCTCAACAACCCCGATTTTACGTCGGTGTTTGCGCCCATCGATCCGCAGGCCAGCCGCAAGAAGATGGCCAAGCAGGCCGGTGTCGAGCCCGTCATCCTTATGGAGCATGTCACCAAGATCTATCCGGCACAGCCCAACAAGCCTGCACTCGACGACATCAACATCGAGATCTATCCGGGTGAGTTCGTCTTCCTGGTCGGTCACTCCGGCTCGGGTAAGACCACGCTGCTGTCGACGCTCAACCGTGACGTCAAGCCGACGAGCGGCCGCATCCTGGTTGCCGGTCAGGACCTCATGAAGATCAAGAACCGCAAGGTTCCGTTCCTGCGCCGCCAGATTGGCGCCGTGTTCCAGGACTTTAAGCTTCTGCCGCAAAAGACCGCCTACGAAAACGTGGCGTTTGCCCTGCAGTGCATCGGCAAGCCCAAGGGCGTCATTCGCAGCCAGGTGCCCGAGGTGCTGCGTCTGGTCGGTCTGGCCGATCAGATGGACTCGCTGCCCGACCAGCTTTCCGGTGGCGAGCAGCAGCGCGTTGCCGTCGCCCGCGCTATGGTCAACCGTCCGCCGCTGCTGATCTGCGACGAGCCCACGGGTAACCTCGACCCGGCGATCTCGCTGGGCATCATGAAACTGCTCGAGCGCATTAACCGCACCGGCACCACCGTGATCGTCGCCACGCACGACCGCGAGATGGTCGATAGCATGCACCGTCGCGTGATCGCCCTCGAGGGCGGCCACGTTATCCGCGACCAGGAGAGGGGAGGTTACGGCAACTATGGCACCAACTAACGTGGGCTACTCCTTCAAAGAGGCAATCAGCCACTTCTTCCGTAACTGGACTACCTCGCTCGGCGCCGTCATCACGATCTTCCTTTCGCTGTTTATCATCGGCCTGTTCATCATGGGCTCCGCGATGCTGAACTCCGTGATCGGTACCGTCGAGGATCAGGTTGTCATCAACGCGTTCATTAGCGATGACGCTGATCAGGCCGATGTTCAGGCTTTTGAGGCCGAACTTAAGACGTGGAATAACGTCAAGTCCGTGACCTATAAGGACAAGGACGACGCGCTGGCCGAGTATACGAGCAAGATGTCGGGCAACGCCGACGCCACCATGAGCGCGCTCGATGGCCAGAACCCGCTGCCGGCTTCCTTTGCTATTGAGATGGACGATCCGTCCAAGGTCGAGAGCACGGCAGAGAAGCTCAAGAAGGATGACGATTTCCAGAAGATCGCGGATGACGGCGACGTCAACGCGAGCGTGCTGTACGGCCAGGAGGAAGTGAGCCGCCTGTTCCAGGTGACCAACTACATCCGCATTGCCGCCGTGGTGCTCGTTGGCCTTCTGACCTTTATCGCATTCATCTTCATCAACAACACGATTCGCCTGTCCATCACGGCGCGTCGTCGTGAGATTGCGATTATGCGTCTGGTCGGCGCCAGCAACGGCTTCATTCGCGGCCCGTTTATCACCGAGGGCGTACTGCAGGCCATTTTGGGCTCGCTGCTTTCCATCGGCGTTCTGGAGCTGCTGCGCAATCTGATGATTCCGCGTCTGCAGGAGAGCATCGGCTGGATGTCGTTTGCCCTGCCGACGCAGTACTACCTGGTGACCTATGCTGCGCTGATTCTGGTCGGCGTGATTATCGGTCTCTTTGGTTCTGCCATTGCCATGCGCCGCTACCTGCGCGTGTAGGCATGCCTGGAATTCATCCCTTCCAACGGGTCGTCTCTTATGGGGCGGCCCGTTTTTTGTCCCCTAGGGATGATTTGGGTAGACTCTTGGGATGTAAACGGCAATCGATAGTTAGGAGGCGCCATGGGGCGCAATAACAAGCATAAGCGTGGAGCTCGCAATAAACGCGGGCCGGTGCGCAGCGAACGCCGTCCGAGCCTGACCGGGCGCGTGCAGCTCCATGAGCACAGTGCCTATGTCATAACCGAGAATGGCGACTACAAGGTCATGGGCCGTGGCAAGCGCGAGATTATGGATGGCGATACCGTTGCCGTGAGCATTAAGAACAGCCCGCACGGTGAGCGGCGCGCCGTGATCGAAGGCGTGGTTGAGCGCGCAGCCATAAGCGTAGTGGGTACGTACCAGACCGCCGGTCCGCTCGGTGTGATCGAGCCGCTCGATTCGCGTCTGAAGGCCGACTTCTTCATTCTGCCCGAGGATACCTCGGCGGATCGCCTGGGTGTCCACCCGGGTGATGCTGTTGTCGCGCGCATTTTGACCTACCCGACGCGCCTGGAATCGGGCACCGTGACGATCGAGCGCCGCATTGGCGGAGATGACGCGCCCGATTTGGGCGTTCAATATGTGATGGCGCGTTACGGCTATACCGATAGCTATCCCGAGGCCGCGCTGGAGGAGGCCGAGGGGCTTTCGCTCGATGTGTCCGCGGCGCTTAAGGACCCGCTCCGTCGCGATCTGCGCGACCGCTTTGTCATCACGATCGACCCGGTCGACGCGCGCGACTTTGACGATGCCATTTCGTTGGAGCGCACGCCCGAGGGTGGCTACAAGCTGGGTGTGCATATCGCCGACGTTTCACACTATGTGGCTTGGGACGGGCATATCGATCTTGAGGCTCGCCATCGTACGACATCGGTGTATCTGGCCGATCGCGTGCTTCCCATGCTGCCCGAACGCCTGTCCTGTGACCTGTGCTCGCTTCGCCCTGACGAGGACCGTCTTGCGTTTACCGTCGATATCGAGCTCGATGAGCAGGGTCGCGTGCGGCATTACGATCCGTACCCCAGCGTGATTCGCTCGCGTGTGCGTATGGACTATGACGGCGCCGAGGCGCTGCTGGTGCGTGCCGGTGCGGTTGAGTATTCGGTGCTGGAGGGTGCGGCCGAGGATGTTGCGGCTGCCGAGGCCTCGCGCGAGGAAGCGCTTGAGCGCGGTCTTGCGTGCGAGGAGACTGCCCGCGGCTACAACATCGACCTCGGCGATTTCCTTGTCGCCGCTAACGAACTCGCCGAACTTCGCCGTCGTATTCGTCGCGCCCGCGGCTCAGTCGATTTTGACACGGCCGAGATTCGCGCTCTATTGGATGAGGACGGAGTACCCGTGCAGATTGTGGCGCGTGAGCGTTCGTGCGCCACGTCGCTTATCGAGGAAGCCATGCTGCTCGCCAACGAGTGCGTTGCAGAGTGGCTGGCAGACCGTGATATCGAGGCCTGCTATCGCGTGCATGAGGATCCGAGCCCCGATAGCCTGCACGGTGCCGCCGTTGCGCTGGCGCAGCTAGGCATCATCGACGATCGCCGTGCTGCCGGTATTGCCCTGGGGAGCCCCGATGAGCTGCAGGCTGCAGTTGATGCTGCCGCCGGTACGGCCAACGCACCGCTCGTCAACACGCTGCTTCTGCGCAGCATGCAGCGCGCGCTGTACAAGCCGCGCAACGAGGGCCACTTTGCGCTCTCCGCGCCGTGCTACTGCCACTTTACGAGTCCCATCCGTCGCTACCCCGATCTGGTGGTGCACCGCGTGCTCAAACTGCAGTTGGCCTATGAGCAGCTCGGCGGCAAGGACGCCTTGGTCCGTACGCCGCGGCTGATCGGCAAGGGGCGCGAGTCGCTGCCGCGCATTCTGCCGCAGATCTGCCGCGCATGCAGCGATGCCGAGCGCGCGGCAGATGCCGCCAGCCATGCGACGCAAAAGATCAAGATTGCCCAGTACTATGAGGACCGTCTGGGCGAGCGCTATGCCGGAACCGTCTCGTGGGTTAGCAGCATGGGCCTCTTTGTGCGCTTGGATCTAACGCAGGTCGAAGGCTTGGTTTCGATCAAGAGCCTGGGCAACGAGTGGTTCGAGTTCGACGAGGACGCGCTTACGCTGACGGGCGCCGACACGGGGACTCGCTATGAACTGGGCCAGCGCGTGATTATCGAGGTCTCGCGCGTCAATACCACGCGTGGGCACTTGGACTTTAAGCTTATCCATTAGCCAAATCCCGACTCGTGGCGGGAGAGCGGAGGGCGGCCTTTCGGGACCGCCCTCCGCATTTGAATCGTGGCCACCTTACCGTCTGCTCGGCCGCCCGCTTACCTGCTATTTGAGAGGTAAAACCTACCAAAATAAACCTGTCCCTTTTTGGCAGGTTTACAAGAAAGCGGGGATGAGATGGCGACGGTGTACGGTTATGCGCGGGTGAGTTCGCGCGATCAGAACCTTAATCGGCAGCTGGATGCGCTGGGCGCCTATGGCGTGGGCTCGGCGAATATTTAGGCTCTGTTAGACCAAAATTGACATATAGCATTTTTCCGATTTGGGACGATAATGCCCGGGGGCAATTTGAATTTGCTCCCGGGCATTAGTCTATTTTGGAGGTTTGAATGCGGTCAAAACTGATA
>NZ_JBBNLO010000036.1:0-15369 GCF_040092405.1 Collinsella sp. CLA-ER-H2 | reverse complement strand
ATTTCCCCGGACAGGACCACCTTTGCCGCCGAGACCTTGAACTGCCTGTCGTATCGCTTTCTTCTTTGGGTCATCTTGAACACCTTTCGCTCTTAACTAGGTGTCCAATTCATCATACCCACTCCAAAACCTCCCATTTCCCGATGTCCAAGAAATGGGAGGCAGTTCACAGGCACCCTTGTGGTGGTTTTACTTGTGTTGTACTTTAGCGCGATGTAGTACTACCCGAGGCCGAAGGGAGCCCAACATGTTTAAGAACACGCAACAGCTCCTAGGCCTAGCGCTACTAGATTGGATAGCGCGCTAGGGTTGTAATCTCGCTATAACGATTTGTTGTACCCGGGTGCGCTATCGTCTGCCGCTTTCAGGCGTGATGAGCGACACGGGTATTTTTCTATCTCTAGGCCTTCTCTCTCTCCTGAAAGCCATCTGTCATAAAACGGTCAATCAGGAGGAACATATAAGCCGCAAAATCACAATCTTTGACGCCACCCTGTGCGACGGTGAGCAGTCGCCGGGCGCCAGCATGAATACCGAGGAAAAGCTCTTCATCGCCCGCCAGCTGGTGCGCATGAACGTGGACGTTATCGAGGCGGGCTTTCCCATCTCGAGTCCTGGTGACTTTCGCTCCGTACAGGAGATTGGCAAGATTGCGGGCGACCGATGCACGGTATGCGGCCTGACGCGCGCTGTCGACAGGGATATCGAAGTGGCTGCAGAGGCGCTCAAAACGGCCCAGAGGCCCCGTATCCATACAGGGCTGGGTATGAGCACCAGTCACCTGCGCGACAAGCTCCATATGACTGAGGAAAGGGCAATTGAGTGAGCGATCCATGCCGTCAAACATGCTCGCAAGTTCGTTGACGATGTTGAGTTTTATGCCGAGGATGCCGGCCGCTCCGATCAGGAGTTTCTGGTGCGCATTATCGAGGCGGCCGTAAAGGCCGGTGCCACGGTCGTGAACATCCCCGATACGATGGGCTACAACATGCCGTGGGACTTTGGCGCCCGCATCCGTGACCTGCGCGGGCGCTGCGGGTGCGGCCGGTCAGCGTGCGGTCGACGTGATGGAGTATCGCGAGTACGAGATTGAGCGCATTGCGCGCCAGGCATTTGAGGCGGCGCGCAAACGTCGCGGCAAGGTGACGAGCGTTGATAAGCGCAACGTGCTGGAGACGAGCCGCATGTGGCGCGAGATCGTGCATCGCGTGCAAGACGAGGAGTACTCCGACGTGGAGCTTGAGGACCTGCTCGTCGACAACGCCGCCATGCAGCTCATCAGTCGACCGGCAGACTTTGACGTCGTGGTGACGGAGAACATGTTCGGCGACATCCTGTCCGATGAGGCGGCTCAGATTACCGGATCGCACGGTATGCTTGCCTCTGCCTCGCTGGATGATGGCGTATCGCTGTTTGGGCCGAGCGCTGGCAGCGCTCCTGACATCGCGGGGCTCGGCGTGGCCAATCCGCTGGCTCAAATCTTGTCGGTGGCGATGCTGCTGACCTACGCGCTCGACATGGGCGAGCAAGCCGCGTGGATCGAGAGCGCCGTGGCGCGCGTGCTCGACGAGGGCTGGCGCACCCGTGACATCGCCGATGTCAACACCCCGGCAGATAAGATCCTCGGCACCACGACGATGGGCGACAAGGTCGTCGCCGCGCTGTAGGCGATGCCGATTCAAGCTGTCAAATATCTCAATCTGTAACATCTAAGGGGCAAAATCGTTCCTACCTGTTACAGATTGAGATTTTCGGCTGAGCATCCGTGGTCTGTCTCGATCTGTAACAGCTAACCGATTATTTGGGCCCTACCTGTTACAGATTGAGACAAACCGTTGGGACAGGTCGGACGAGTCAGCAAAACCACCACAAAGGTGCCGGTCCCCTTCGTGGTGGTTTTTAGCGCAACGAGGTGTTCCCAGCCGACCATACGGGCGGCCTTGCGCTCACGCTGCTCGATGACAGCGCATCTTTAGACGCGAAGTGCGGAACCGGGTGCATATACGAGCCGCGTAGCGTTACGAATTCATGGGAATGACCGTATCGCCAATTTGTACGCTTGCAATCTTGTCTGTGTCACAAACTTGCGAGAACGGCCAGGTCTTGTGGACATCAGTGGTGCCGTTATCCAGTTTATTTGCGAAATAGCCGCTGTGGCTGGTTGCGTCCTCAACATGACCGTCTTTGAACGTCACGATGAGGGGTATGTTGCCAACGGCATCCATAGACTCCTCCATGTTTTGAGACATCTTGCCGCTGTTGTTGTCGTGTTCGATGGAACGATCTATGTTGTAGCGGACTGAAACGCCAACGCAGGATACGGTGGCCTCTTGAATCGTCGCCTTGGTGCCGTTAAAGTTGACCGATTTGGGCGCGGGAATCGTAACGGATGTATCTTCGTAATTCAGCTGGAACTTAAGATCCCATGGGCCCGTAAGTATTTTCTTATACTCGGGAAGCTCTTTGCCAGCACGTGGCACAACGAGAGAGTTGATATGCGTGCGGACGGTCCTGCCCATAAGGCCGGGTGATTCAACGCTGAACTGTGCAAAGTATTGAATGCTGGAGTCATTGGGGTTCTTGTCAATGAGCCATGATTGGCCTTGGCCGCCATGCTCGCCATCAACGTATACGTTTCCATCGACACTTCCGGCGATAGTTCCGTTCTCGCCCGGCTCGGAAAGCTTTTTCAGGGCAGCGGGATCGTCGAACGTAAGCGTATAGGCGATGGTAACCATATCCTTGTCGCCCATGATGGCGTCGGCGGTCACGGTGACTCCGTTGTTGGAGCAGCTAGCACCGACGGGCCGGCCAATACGGTCGATGATCTCGGTTTGAGAAGCAGGTCCGTCAAAGATGTCGGAAAGCATGTCAGAAGGAAGCGGCAGGACGCCTGTTGCCATAGCCGTGCCAGCGCCTCCAATGACGATAGCGAGGACTGCCGTTACAGCGGCAATGCGAGCGACTGTTCTTACGGGATGGCGGGCGATGCGCGGCTTGCGTCGCGTGCCATTAAAGTTGCTTTGAGCGGTCGCCGCATCGCTTGAGGCGACGGACTGAGCAATCGAGTTTGCCATGTGCTGCTTCGCATTATCGGTAAACGAAATGTGCTCCAGGGCGTGGCGATAGTCATTCGAATTCGTAGTCATTGTGGTCTCCTTTCAAGGAAAGCCGAAGTGACGCACGTCCGCGGCTAAGGTGCTGGGCGGTTGCAGCTGGCGTCGCGTGAACGGCGTCTGCGATTTCCCTGATGCTCATGCCTGCGTAGTAGTGCAAAAAGATGGCGATGCGCTGTGCTTGAGGCAGGGCCGTGACAGCGGAAAGAATGGCGCAGTCGCGTTGCGCGAATTCTTGCTCGGTATGTGTTACGGGTGCGCAGAAATCGGGGAGCGAATCGAGGTCGACAACCGGGTGATTCGCGTGCGTACGGCCGATATCGCGACATGCGTTCAGTGCGACTCGGATCACCCAAGCACGTTCGTGTTCGAGCGAGTCGAACGGTTGAGTGCGTTGGAGAATCTTGATCAGCGTGTCCTGGCAGATGTCTTGAGCGTCGTCAGCGGATCCAAGGGCCGAATAGCACAATCGAAGGATGAGGTCGGAATACGTGTCGACCAAGCGCTTTGCTTCCCGCTCGATCTGATCGGCATCGCATCGGAGCGTGCTATTGCGGTTACGGCGTGCAGGCATAGTGTCACCTCCAATTGGTCGTGGTGGATATAGGGAAGGCGTCTCGCGAGGTCCCTCTACATACAACACGGTCGAGACTGCATAAGTTGACAAAAAAAGACGGCACGTGAGCGCCGTCCTTACAAAACAATGAGTGTTCTCGTTAATTACACAAGCACCGTGATGGACAGGTCGGACGAGTCAGCAAAACCACCATAAAGGTGCCTATCCCCTTCGTGGCGGTTGTTGGCAGTTACCAGGGGGTTCTGGCGGTTGAAGACTCGATTGCTTCGTGGCGTTTGAGCTCGCGGCGCATGGTTTGCGAGTTGAGCCAAGCGGCCTTCCAACCGCGCGTGGGGTAGCGCGCCTCGTCAATTTCGATCTTGGTATAGCCGCAGGCGTTGACAATCTTCGTTCCGCATGGGTGTTGGCGCTCGCGTTGAAAGTTGGGGCCGTAGCTTTGGTGCACATGCCCGTGAATCATATAGTCGGGACCCCAAGACTCAAGAGCCGCATTAAAGCACTCGAATCCTCGATGCGGCAGGTCGTCCAGGTCGCCCATGCCTGCGACGGGTGCATGGGTAAGTAGAATATCGCATCCGTCTACCAGTGCGATTTTTCGCGATAGCTTGCGCATGCGTTTTGCCATCTCGCGCTCGGTATACATGTTCGCGCCGTCGCGGTAGCGCATGGAACCGCCCAGACCCGCAATGCGAATACCTCGGTACACATATACGCTGTCCTCAACACAAATGCACCCGCCCGGTGCATGGCGCGCGTAGCGGTCGTCGTGGTTGCCACGAACGTACACAAGCGGTTTGTTGATGACAGTGACCAAAAACTCAAGATAGTCCGGATCCAGGTCGCCTGCGGATAGAATCAGGTCAACGTCCTCAAAGCGCTCCTTGCGAAAACATTCCCACAGGCAGCGCTCCTCTACATCGGCAATGGCTAGGATATTCATAGGGCACGGACCTCCGGCTCGTTATCGAGCTGCGGAATCGAGCCTATAACGTTGTCAGCCAGCCAGTTCATCTCGACAATCTGCGTACTCGGCAGGGGAGGGAAGCCCTCAATCTGAATCACGCCGTCCTGGCTGTGGAGCTCGCCGCCAAATGGGTTGATGGAGCCCTCGACAATGCCGTTGCGAAGCAGCTGCACAAGTTTACGCGTCTGATAGGGTAGGCCCGGAGCGTAGCGAATATCGATGACGCCGGAGCTCATACCGTACCAGTAGTTGACGGCGCGCACCTGCTGGTCATCGGCGGTCTCGTCCCATGTGCCGTGCAGTAGGCTGCGTACGATGAGTTCGTAGTAACGGCCCCAGTTCCATACCGGCATAGCAATACCGGTAACTTCCTTGCCGTTTACCAGACGGTGAAGCCCGTAGGCGGTGGGGTCCTCGAGAGACTTGGACATATCGGCGCCGGTCATGACGCTCACGCCCTCGCGACACATGGCTTCGGCAAGACCGCCGGCGGGAACATCTCCCCAAGTGAGGATAATCTGCGCACGAGGGTCGAGCAGCGAGGCACCGATAGCGAAGGCGTTGATTTCGCTCAGCGCGCCCGAGGCGAAGACCGACGCATGGTAGCCAATACGGTGGTTGTCGGCCATGCTGGCGGCAAGGGCGCCCAGTAGGAACTTGGCCTCGTACATCTTTCCAAAGTACGAGCGGACGCTTTGGTGGGGAAGGCCGATTGAGCAGTTAAGGAACCGCACCTGGGGATACTCGACTGACGCCCTGAGCGTGTATTCCATGAGCCGGTGTGAGGTCGAGAAGATGACGTTCGCCCCGTGCTTTACGGCCGTCTCGACGGCGGCGTAGAACACGTCCGAATCGTGGCAGTCCTCGAACGCCTCGGTGCGCACGATGCCGCCAAAGTGCTCATCAAGATACCGGCGGCCCTGGTCGTGTAGGCTGTCCCAGCTCGACGTGGCACAGGGAAACTCGTGGATAAAGGCGATTCGCATGGGATTGGCAGTGGAGTAGACGGTCTTGCTCATAAAGAAGTTGAGCACGCCCGAGGTAGCTTTTGTCGGTGCGCCCTCTTTCTCGTTGGGCTGCGGCGCTTCGACAAGATCGACTTTGTCCTCGTCGCTTTTGCCGGCAATGACAAGCTCGCGCCAAATCTTGCACAGACGGTTGACGACGATATCCGTCGGCGTATCCAGCAGACGGTCCTGGTTGTAGACGTTGAGGTAGACGAGCATGGCATCGGCAGGCGTAATGTCCAAGTGGTCGCCGCCCGCGCGAAGATAGGCGCGCTTAAAGAGCAGGAAGGTGTGACGTAGGTAGTCGACCTTCTTTTGAGGCCATTTTTCGACAAGATCTTGGCCGAGCATTTTGGCAAGCATCTCGTAGCTGCCCTCGCGCGAAAACTCAATCTCGTACAGGGGGCATACGTACCAAAAGGCGCAAAACTCACCGTACAGGCGGCTCTCGACGGAATCCCACTTACCGGGGTACAGACGCGTCACCTTGGCCGAAACCGTCGGAGCGTCAAGGAATTTGAGGACGCTGACACGCTTGTTGCCCTCTTGGACGTAAAAGCGGTGCATGAACTCGGTGACGATGATGGGGTCGCGGTAGCCCTCGGAGATTTGGATATCGTAGAGGTTGGACCATTTGCGGGCGAATTCGGTATTCCAGGGGAGCAGCGGCATAAAGTTACACGAAAAGGCGGACTGGCGACCTTTGGTAACCGTGCCGACGACCATTTCGAGCGGAATGTCCCGCAGGCCGATGTTCTCGCGCTGCCCGCAGGGAAGCTGGGCGACCAAGCTGTCGAGGTCCGTAAGATATGGATGCTCGCTTTGGCTGATGGCGCGACGGCGTCCCTGTTCGCCGCGCTTGCGCGCTTGACGATAGGCCTCTTCCATGGTGTCTACTCCCTTAGTCGTTTAAACAACGATATGAACCATGGTACCACGATGCGAAACCACCACAAAGGTGCCTGTCCCCTTTGCGGTGGTTTTAGGCGATGATGGGGGCGATGGCGCGGATGCAGGCGTCGGCTGCCGTAAAGGTGGTGCTGTCGTCACTGACGATAAAGATGATCTTACCCTTAATGCCAAAGTCGCCGATCTCGCTAAAGAGCACGTAGGGTTCCTTGTCAAAGCCCGAGATGGGTGAAACGGCGACCTTGGTGGCACAGGCGAGCTCGTCTGCCAGCGCATCGAGCGAGTCCCACTTTGACGTGTCCTTCACCGCGACGGGAACGACAACGCGTCCAAAGGGCATGAGGTGCACGAGTGTGTTCTTGGAGATGTTGGAGTTGGGGACGATGATGGTCTGTCCGCAGGCGTCCTCGATGGTCGTGTGGCGCCAAGTGATGTCCTGGACCACGCCCGACACGCCGCCGACCTCGATATTGTCGCCGGGCTTGATGATGCCCATAAAGGTCACTTGCATGCCGCCGATAAGGTTTGATAGCGTGTCCTGAAAGCCGAGCGAGATGGCGATGCCGCCGACGCCAAGAGCGGCGACGAGCGCGTTTGCGTTAATGCCAAAGCAGTTGTCGAGGATAAAGCTGCCGCCGATCATCCAAATGACGGCACGCGCGATGTTGATGAAGATGCTCGATGCGGGAAGCGGGTTGTCGTCTCGGTTGAGTAGGTGGCGCAGGGTCTTGGATGCCACCTTGGCGGCGATGGCGGTGACTATTACCAAGATGACGGCCCAGATGATGTTGTGGACCCAGCGCTGCTCAAAGAAATGAAGAATCGGTTCAAACAATTCCATGTAGGGAAAACCTCCTAATGATCATTCAACCATGATACCCACCAAAAAGCCCGTCCGATCACATCGGACGGGCCGATAACTTGAGATGGGGTGGCCGCGGTGGCGTAAGCTGGGCCGCCGGCGAGCACGCCGGCAAGGAGTGCGGCGGTCAAGCAAGACGGGGAAGGAGTCTTCTCATGGCAGTTTCCTTAGTTCTTAACCAGTGGTTCCTGCTGACGCTGGATTATCGACATGATATGCGAAAACCGTCGCAAAGGTATCTGTTCCTTTGCGGCGGTTTTGACGTTTGCGCAGATAAAACCTGCCAAAATAAACCTGTCCCTTATTGGCAGGTTTTAGCTCAGCAGCATGCGGTCGTTGGCGAGCTCGCCGCCCGAGACCTCCTCGAACTTCTGCAGCAGGTCGGCTACGGTGAGCGACTTCTTCTCGTCGCCGGCCACGTCGTAGATCACATGGCCCTCGTGCATCATGATCAGACGGTTGCCCAGACGGATGGCGTCGTTCATGTTGTGCGTGACCATGAGCGTGGTCAGGTGGTTCTCGTCGACGATCTCCTCGGTCAGGTTGAGCACCTTAGAGGCCGTCTTGGGGTCGAGGGCCGCGGTGTGCTCGTCGAGCAGTAGCAGGCGCGGCCTGGTGAGCGTGGCCATCAGCAGGGTGAGTGCCTGGCGCTGGCCGCCCGAGAGCAGGCCGACCTTGGCGTTGAGACGCGTGTCCAGACCGAGGTCCAGGCGCTTGAGCAGCTCAACGTACTCATCTTTCTCGGCCTTGGTGACGCCCCACGAAAGGCCGCGACGCTGGCCGCGACGCTTGGCGAGGGCCAGGTTCTCGGCGATCTGCATGTCGGCAGCGGTACCGCGCATGGGGTCCTGGAACACACGGCCCAGGTACTTGGCGCGCTGCGACTCGCTCAGACGCGAGATGTCGGTGCCGTCGAGCTCAATAACACCCGAATCGAGCGGATACACGCCGGCGATCATATTGAGCAGCGTGGACTTGCCTGCGCCGTTGCCGCCAATCACGGTTACAAAGTCGCCATCGTTGAGGGTGAGGTCGACGCCGGTGAGCGCGCGCTTCTCGGTGACGGTGCCCTTGTTAAAGGTCTTCTTGACGTGCGAGAGCTTAAGCATCTGCCTCATCTCCCTTCGTGTAGGAGCTGCGGAGCTTATAGCGCTCCCAAACCACGGGCACGCACAGGGCCACGGCGACGATCACGGCAGAGAGTAGCTTCATGTCGTTGGCGTCCATGCCCAGCTGCAGCACGATGGCGCGGATAAGGAAGTACACCACGGAGCCAAAGACGGCGGAGGCAAGACGGACGCTAAACTGCGTGAGGCCGCCGGGCAGCAGGCGACCGAGCACCTCGCCGATGACGATGGCGGCAAGACCGATAACGATGGCGCCGGTGCCCATGCCAATGTCGGCATACTTTTGGCTCTGGCAGATAAGTGCGCCAGAGAGGCCGATGAGGGCGTTGGAGAGCACAAGGGCAATCATCTTGGTGGTGTTGGTGTTAACGCCCAGGGCGCGGATCATGTACTCGTTGTTGCCGGTGGCACGCAGCGCCGAGCCGATCTCGGTGCCAAAGAACCAGTACAGGATGGCGACGATGGCCACGGCCAGCACAATGCCTAGGATAATGGCAACAGTGGACTGCGGCAGGCCCGTCATGTTGCTGACGGATGAGAAGATAGTGCCCTTGGCAAGGATGGGCGTATTGGACTTGCCCATGATGCGCAGGTTGATGGACCACAGGCTGATCTGGGTGAGGATTCCGGCGAGGATTGCGGGAATCTCAAAGACGGTGGTCAAGATGCCCGTGACGGCACCGGCGATGGCACCGGCGCACATGCCGGCAAGCACGGCGAGCAGCGGGTCGACGTTATTGTTGACGATGAGTACGGCGCAGACACAGCCGCCGAGGGCAAAGCTGCCGTCGCAGGTCATATCGGGGATGTCGAGCAAGCGGAACGTGATAAACACGCCAAGCACCATAATGCCCCAGAGGACGCCCTGCGAAATGGCGCCCTGCAATGCAATGAGCATGCTTCATACCTCCTAGGATAGGGTGGACACGTGATTTTCCATAATAGCGGTACCAATGCATAAAAGAGCGGTGGACAGACGTTTTGTTTTACCTGAAACAAGCAGGGCGAACGCCGGTCTTTAGCGTTCGCCCCAATGACTCAGATATTGAATAACGCAGCAGTGGCGCGCGTGCGGGCCCTAGACGCGTTACCGCGCATGGCGCTACTCGTCCAGAGCGGAAAGGTCGATGCCTAGGGCCTCGGCCATCTCGTCGTTCTTGACGACGACTAGGTCCTTGCTCGAGAGGTGCTTGATCGGCATATCCTCGGGCTTGGCCTCGCCCTTCAGGATCTTAACGGCCATCTCGCCCGCGGCGTAGCCCAGGTCCTTATAGTTGATGGAGAGGGTGAACAGGCCGCCGGCCATGCACATACCCTCCTCGCCGGTCACGAAGGGGAGCTTATTCTCCTTGCAGATCTGGCCGACTTGCGAAGCGCCCGCGGCGATGGTGTTGTCAGTGGGGGAGTACAGCGCGTCGACCTTGCCCACGGCAGACTCGACGACGGACTGAATCTCGTTGGAGCTCGAGACGGTGAAGTCGGTGTACTCCAAGCCTAGCTTGTCGAGCTCCTTCTTGGCGGCCTTGATCTGGACGTCGGAGTTGGACTCGGCGGTGCAGTAGAGCAGGCCGACCTTTTTAACGTCGGGCAGGACCTTCTGCATCATCTCGAGCTGCTCGGCGACCGGGGTGAGGTCGGAAGCGCCCGTGACGTTGGTGCCGGGCTTGTCGTTGTCCTGGACCAGGCCGGAGGCGGCGTAGTCGGTGATGGCACAGCCCACGATGGGGATATCGGCCGTGGCGCCGGCGGCAGCCTGCGCGGCGGGCGTGGCGATGGCATAAATCAGGTTGACGTTGTCGCCCACAAACTTGTCGGCAATGGACTTACACGTGGACTGGTCGTTCTGGGCGTTCTTCTGGTCGATCTTGACCTTAAGGCCGCTCTCCTTGATGGCCTTGACAAAGCCATCGTTGGCGGCGTCGAGTGCGGAGTGCTCGGTGAGCTGCAGAACGCCGATGGTGTAGTCGGAACCGGCGGCAGCAGAGCCGGAACCAGAGTTGCCGCCGCATCCGGCGAGCGGGGCGAGCGCGAGCAGGCCGGCGGAGACCAGAAGGCTCCTGCGGCTGATGGTGATGTCCTTCATATCATTACCCCCAGTATAAAAATGGCTGGAAACACTGCACTTGGACAAAGTGCAAGTGGGACTATAGTAGCGCTGATGTCCATTTTTACAACAGCCTGGCGGGTTTTTTAATACAGAATCGGATGGGCGGTACGGGTAGTCGAATGGGCGGCGGAGGGTCTTATGCGGCGGAGGAGGCGTCGTCCTCGTCCAAGGCGGCGAAGAGCTTCTTGCCATCGAGGAGACGTGTGGTGACGTTTCTCATGCGGCCGATCTCAACGGTGCGCAGCGTGTCGTCGGCGCCTCGGGCGTCATAGACCGTTCCCAGCAAATACGAGATGCCGTCTCGTTGCTTGATGGCAAAGGGTCGGAGTGTCATCCGCGCCACTTCGACCTCTCCGCGTGCCGTGACACTCGAAATATCAAAACTCACCGTGGTTCCGTGGTCGATGGCCTGCTCGATGAGCTCGCAGGCATCGATGCGCTTGACGGGCGTGCGTGTGGCCTTGGTGGATTTGCCGCCTGCGCTTGGAGCAGGCTCGGGTGCATCGAGGTAGCCGCGAACGTCGGCACTCGCCATGGCGACCAGGTGCTGCGCCATGCTTTTTCGAATGGCGATGGGCGTAGAGCGGTTGCGCATGACCATGCCGTGGAGTCGGATGATCTCTTCGTCGGTGAGCGGACGGGTCAAGAGCCGATACCCCACGCCGCGCTTGTACTCAATTTCGTATCCAGCATGGCGAAGTGCGGAGATGGCGGTGTAGATGCTGCGCCGCGCCGCCGAGATGGGCATGCGGGCGGGGTCGTCGGGATGGGCGAGGCGCCGGATCAACTCATCGGAAAGCATGGCCTTGTCCTCGCCGGTGTTTTCGCTTAATAGTTGCAGGATGCGAACGGCGCGATAGGCTGCCATCGAGGCGGCGCCCCTCGTCGTGGTCTCGTAAGTTTCAACAGCGGTTTCGGTCATGGCGCCCACGTCCTTTCCGTTTTGGGTGGCGACGGTATGGAGCCTAGGACGCGGGGCTTTCCCAGGGGCGCAGAGCACTCTGGGCGGTCGGTAGCCGTCGGCAAGCGGCGGGTCGAGTTTTCAACAGCCCTGCCCAACTGACCAAAAACTTGCCAAAAGCTTGACGGATGCTGTTGAAAAAAGCGCCCCTCGGCTTGCCGAGAGGCGCTGGCGTGATGCGCTGGAACGTGTTTGGTGGCGCTGTGGCGATTAGAAGTCGGCGTTGCCCACGGTGCGCGGGTGCGGCAGGACGTCGCGGATGTTGCCCACGCCGGTCAGATACATGACCAAGCGCTCGAAGCCCAGACCGTAGCCGGCGTGCTTGCAGGAACCGTAGCGGCGCAGGTCAAGGTAGTACTTGTACTGCTCGGGATTCATGCCCAGGTCCTTGATGCGGGCCTCGAGCAGATCCAGGCGCTCCTCGCGCTGGGAGCCGCCGATAATCTCGCCGATACCCGGCACCAGGCAGTCGGCGGCGGCGACGGTCTTGCCGTCCTCGTTCATGCGCATGTAGAACGCCTTGATCTCGGCCGGGTAGTCGGTCACGAAGGTCGGGCGCTTAAAGTGCTCCTCGGTCAGGAAACGCTCGTGCTCGGTTTGCAGGTCGATGCCCCAGCTCACGGGATAGTCAAACTTGTGACCGGCGGCGACGGCCTGCTCCAGGATTTCGACGGCCTCGGTGTAGGTGACGCGGGCAAAGTCGGAGTTTGCCACGTGGTCCAGGCGCTCGATCAGGCCCTTGTCCACAAACTTGTTGAGCATGTTGAGCTCGTCGGGGCAGGTGGCCATAACGTCCTTAAGGACGTACTTGAGCATGGCCTCAGCGTTATCCATGTAGTCGTTCAGATCGGCGAAGGCCATCTCGGGCTCGATCATCCAAAACTCGGCGGCGTGGCGCGTGGTGTTGGAGTTCTCGGCACGGAAGGTGGGGCCAAAGGTGTACACGTCGCCAAAGGCCATGGCGAAGTTTTCGGCATTGAGCTGGCCGGAAACGGTGAGGCTCGCATGCTTGCCAAAGAAGTCCTGACTCCAGTCGACCTCGCCGGACTCGGTGAGGGGCGGGTTTTTGGGGTCGAGCGTGGTCACGCGGAACATCTCGCCGGCGCCCTCGCAGTCACTCGTGGTGATGATGGGGGTGTTGACGTAGACAAAGCCCTGCTCCTGGAAGAAGCGGTGGATGGCGGCAGCCGCGACAGAACGGATGCGGAACACGGCGCGGAACAGGTTGGTGCGCGGGCGCAGGTGCTGCTGGGTGCGCAGGAACTCGACGGTTGCGCGCTTCTTCTGCAGCGGGTAATCCGGGGCGCTGACGCCCTCGACCTCAATGGAGGTGGCAGAAAGCTCGAAAGGCTGGGGCGCATCGGGGGTCAGCTTGACGGTGCCGGTGCAAATGAGTGCGGCCGAGACGTTTTGATGGGCGATCTCGTCGTAGTTGTCGAGTGCCTCGCGGTTCATGACGACCTGCAGGTCGCGGAAGCAGCTGCCGTCGTTGAGCGTAACAAAGCCAAAGTTCTTCATGTCGCGGATGGACTTGACCCAGCCGGCGACGGTGACGGTCTGGCCGCCGAGCGACTCGGCATCGGCATAGAGCTGCGCGATTTTGGTGCGGTTCACGTATCCTCCCATAACGGTTGAATGATAGTTATCCATACAGTTCGATATTCTAGCAGCTCGGCTCATTTGGGCTATACAGATAAGGCATTGGCGGGATGGTTTTTCAAACGAAAAGCGCCCGCGGCCAAATGGTCGCGGGCGCTTGACGAGGTGCCTTTTGGCTGTGTGGCGCGGGGCCTGGCTACTTGGTCTTGGCAACCAGCAGCGGGTCGCCAAGCTTGACGAGCGGGTTGCCGCCGATAAGCGTTCCAGACTCGCCGACATGGTCGATGCTCTTAAGACGATCGAGCTCGGAGATGATGACGGTCACGATGTCCTCGTGGCCGGCGGCCTTGATGGCCTCGCGATCGAAGCTGATGAGCGGCTGGCCGGCCTTGACCACATCGCCCATCTCGACAAAGCGGGCAAAACCCTTGCCGTTCATTTCCACGGTGCCCAGGCCAACATGGATGAATACGCGCAGACCGTCCTCGGTAATCATGCCGATGGAGTGGTTGGTGACAGTGGTGGCGCCGATGCGGCCGTTGGCGGGCGCATAGATGGTGCCGGTAATGGGCTCGATGCCATAGCCCTGGCCAAGCATGCCCGAGGCGATCGTCTCGTCGGGAACCTCGTCCAGGCTGACGAGCACGCCGTTGACGGGGGCATAGATGACGCCTTCGCGGGTGGCGAAGCTTGCTGCGGGCGGAACGGACGCCTCGCCGGTCGAGGTGAAGGTGGACTTAAGCGAATCGAGCAGACCCATAGTTGCCTCCAACGTATCAAGCGCGCATGTCGCACGCGTGTAATGTAGCCGGAAACGTTACGTATGTGTTTCCCGGCACGGTCAGCGTCCCTATTCTACGCTGTGAAACGATAGTGCTGAGCTGGGATTATGTGATATATCAGTTGAAGGGGAACTTATTGCGGGGGTGTTTCTGCGTCGTGGGTCCAACTGGGGTACGCTTGAGGGCGAAAAAGAGTGCGCACGAATCGCGCGAAGGGAGCACATATGATTGTCGAGAACCATGCGCTGTGGGGCGAGGAGCCGACCGAGGAATATCCGGCGACGTTTACGTATTTGGGTGCCGAGCCGCTGCCCGATAAACCGAATGGCCGCCGCCCTGCCGTGATTATCTGCGGCGGAGGTGCGTTTACGCATATCGCTCCGCATGAGCAGGATCCCGTGGCGTTTGCGTTTTTGGATCACGGTTACCAGGCCTTTGTGCTCAACTATGTCACGAGTTCTACGGGTGACGTGAGCTTTCCGCACCCCCAGGCAGATCTCGCCAAGATGGTCGCCACGGTGCGCGCGAATGCCGACGAGTGGCATGTCGATCCCAAGCGCGTGTGCGTCGTGGGCTTTTCTGCTGGCGGCATGATTTGCGCCTCGTTGGCAACACAGTGGAAGACCGGCCCCTTTGCGGCATTTGCCGGGGCGCGTCCGGACGACATTCGTCCCGATGCCGTGGTGCTGGGCTATCCATTGCTCGACTTTGCCTATGTGCGCGACATGCAGACGCGCGATCCGCGCATTGACTTGCGTGTGCCCAAGACGGGCGGCAAGACGGGGCGCGATCTTCTCAACGACTATCTGTCGATGGTGACGGGTGGCGAGGCAACTGACGAGCATTTGGCCGATATCTGCCCCACCACGCATGTTTCGCGTCAGATGCCGCCGACCTTTGTGTGGGGCGTGTCCGACGACAAGACGGCGCCGATCGCGCAGGTCTATCCGTTTGCGCAGCGCATGGCCGAGGAGGGCGTCGCTTGCGAGATGCACGTCTTTGACCAAGGTGGTCACGGGCTTTCGCTCGGCAACGCCAACACCGCGGTCGATAACGAGGACAAGCAGGTGGCGGTCCGTCCATGGATTCGCCTGGCCTTCCGCTTCCTGGAGCGCCACGGGTTTTAGTTACGGCGTTTTACCAAACGCCGTAACCACTTGACGCTGCAAGCCCGCCAGAGCGGCAATCTGCCTTTCAACTTCGGCGGCATGACCAAAAGGTCAATGCCGCCTCGTTTAAAGGCTTTAGCCTGTGCGGGGCGCGCAGCGCGCCGCATCAGAAACCACCCGCTATGCGGGTGGGGACAACCGGCTTTACAAAGCCGCCCCCTCGCCGGACACTTGCGATTGTTCAGGCCG
>NZ_JBBNLO010000035.1:0-17734 GCF_040092405.1 Collinsella sp. CLA-ER-H2 | reverse complement strand
GTCAGCAGGTCAGTGGGTCATCGTCCCGGCATTCAGCATCAGGGTAGCGCTGCGACGCGGAAATCGCGCGCCGTTGCCGCGCCCCGCAGTGCCCGCTTCCCCCGAGAACAATTATCAGTGCAGGTAATAGGTGCCGCTAGCGGTCATTTCGAACTGGTAGTCGTGCGATGTGCATTCGCCGGTGTATTGCTGCCACTGGTTACGGCTGGGGTCGGCAACGCTTTCGCTGCTACCGTCGGGATCCATATACGTCGGTGCGTCCATGCGGAATTGGTACGCACCGCTTCCGCCCGTCGCAGTCACATGGAACGTGGTCTCCTGGCCGAGCCTCGGGTCGTTCCATTGGACGGTGAGCGTGATGTCGCCGCTTTGCGCGGTGGTGCTGTGCTGGTAGTTCGCGGCCGCGTTCGCCGGTTTGATTTCAAATGGGATCGCGCAGGTGCCGCTGTAGTTCTGGTCGTCGGCGGTCACAACGGCGGTCGCCTGACCGATGGCTACGTTGTTCTCGTAGGCGACAGTGTACTGGTCGCTCGGCACGGTCGACGACGTGACGGTGGGCATCACGGGATTGCCCGTGTAGCGAATGTCGGTGTCCTCGATACTGAACATGCTGGCGTCGATCGGCTGCGTTGCGTTGGCCGTTACATTGGTGCCGGAGGCGGCGCTGATTTGATCGTTTGCCCGGGCTTGGCCCGACGTGGTTTCGGCTGGGCTCTCGTTAGGTTTGCCGGCGCTTTGCGCGGCGGGTTCTGGCGCACTGGCGATTTCGGCAAGCGCGGGTGACGGGATAAAACCAACCGTCATTACGAGCGAGAGCGCGATGGAAAGGACGCAGGAGGCAGGCTTACGCATGACGGCCCCTTTTCTGTAATCGGAACAGGTACGATTCTGCAAGCGTACCGGCATTTAATATGAGCAGGACATTGTCAAGAGGCAAAATCGGGCCTGGCCCCAACGATATGGGGTCAGGCCCTCTCCCTATATCAACCCGTCCGCGGCGACCTCGGCGTGTCTTACCGACGCTCGTCTTTGCAGTTTAATATCCGCCCGCGGCGATCTCTCGCTGGGCAATCCGTTGCTACGGCTGAGGCTTCTACGTCGAACCGACAGTCTGTGCACGCGTGTGGCGCCCTGGGCGCTCGCAGAAAAGGGACCTGAGGTTCGCCTCAACGGCTTCGGATCGAACCGCTTCCGGGGTGATCGGCTTATGTGCGGGGGACCGGCCCCCCTACGCCTCCTCGGCCATGAGGCCGACCGCCCATACCCAGCAGGCGAGCTCGCGCGCCGTGGCCACGTTCGCCTTGTTGCCGTGGACCCCGCGCGCGAGCAGCGCCTCCCGCCTCTCGGCCAGCCTCCGCACGCCCTTGGCGGCATGCCTCCGGGCGACCCGGTCCGGGGCCTGGCCCCTGGCGAGGTCCTTCGGCCGCCCCGAGCACGTCAGGTAGTGCCACGCGGCCTCGACCAGCGCCTTCCTCAGGTGCTTGTTGCCGGCCTTGGTGATCGCGCCCCTGCGGTCGCTCTCCCCGCTGGAGTGCTCGGAGGGCGTCAGGCCGACCCGTGCGGCGAACGAGCGGGCGTTCCTGAACCTGGAGAACTCGCCGGCCTCGAACACGAGGTCGGCGGCGGTCGCGGTGTCGACGCCCTTGAGGCAGCGGAGGGAGTCGACCCTCCTCCTCCACCTGGGCTTGCGGGCCTCGGCCTCGACGAGCCCCTCGAGCCTCGCCTTCTCCTCCGCCGCCCGCCTGACCGCGTCGACGTAGTAGGCGAGCACCTCCTCGTCGGCCCCCTCCGCGAACCTTATCGACTCGATCCAGGACCAGTGGGCCCGGGTCCAGTTCCCCTTCCTGCGTCCGGTGGGCGTCCTCTCGTCGAAGACGAGCCCGTGCCTGAGCAGGAACTTGGAGAGCCGCTGCTTCGAGCGCGAGAGGTCGTCCCTCGCGTCCTCGAGCGCCCTGGTCAGGTCGCGGGCGGCCTCGCACTCGTCGTCGGGGACCCACACCTCGACCACGTTGCCGACCGACAGCATGCGGGCGAGGAACTCGGCGTCGTTGCGGTCGTTCTTCCTGCGCCTGTCCGCGCTGGGCTTGATCATCTTCGAGACGGCGCCGACCACGCAGTCGACCCCCAGGCCGGAGAGCCTCTTCTGCAGGTCGAACCCCGTGACCCCGGACTCGTACACGCACCTGGCCTTTGGGTCCACGGACCGCACCCACCCCGCGACGGCGCCGGCGTCGTAGCCGAAGGTCGCGCAGCGCACCTCCCCGGTCATGACGTCGAGGGAGACTGCCTTTATCGAGCGGGCGTGGACGTCGAGTCCGACGAAGGTGGTAGTATCGAGCATGGGAGCCCCTTCCATGAATGCGGCGTGGCCGCCGCGGCTGAATTAGACACTCACCATTGTCGGCCTAATCCGCGGTCTTTCATGCAGCAGGGGCTCTCAATGTTTTTATGTCCTGCTCATATCGTCTGTAATCGGAACAGGTACGATTCTGCAAGCGTACCGGCATTTCAACGATTGCAGTATAAACGAAAAACCGCAGGTTGTAGACGAGTTTGGCGTGTTTCAAGGGCGCGGTAAGCATTTGCCGTTCCAAGCGATGTTGCGAACGCAGACTGGTGATTGCTTGCTGGCTTGTGGTGGTGTTTGGGTTGCTAAGCGAGGGCTGCTTGTTGCGTGGGTTGGTTTTATTGGTGTGGGTTTGGACACTGTATGGAGATGACGATGGCTGGAGCGGGGTAGGGAGTTGTGACGCGGATTGGGGATGCTGGGTGGCTGGCCGATTGCGTGCAACGGCCTAACGCGTTGTTTGCGGTGCACGGCCAATAGATCTCTGTAGGGGGCCTACCCAACGTAAGGCGTCTGAAGGCATTTCCCTGGAAGCTCGGGCTTCCTGGATATCTTGGCGATTAAGATGCGCCCCATGCTCAGCCGGCATATAGAATGGACTGTGGACGTGACGATTGCCTGCTGCTGACATGTTGGTTAATCGACGATGATGGCAGCGACGGAGATTGATTGGGGCAGTCGGCATGTTCGCGAGCGAAAAGGCGGCCCTGCTCGGCGATGTGCCGACTTTTATTGTAGCGAAGGCGTTGGTGACGCCGAGAGGCGGCAAGGCCGACAAAACTATTGCGAAGGCAAGGGATCAACATGGCATTTGAAGCACGTCAGAGTACGGTTGGAAAGCTGCTTAATGACTCAATCTATAGAATCCCTCGCAATCAGCGCGCTTACGTGTGGGATGAGCATAACTGGAAAGATCTATTCGAAGACATCAAGCTTGTGACAGAGGAAGTTGCTACGTCGCATTTCATCGGTTCGATAGTGCTGATGGAGGAAGAAGAAGAAGACAGCCTCGGGGTTTTTACAATAATTGATGGTCAACAAAGAGTTATTACCCTAACGCTCTTGCTGTCTAGTCTCATGTTCGCTTTCAAGAAAAGGAATATGATTAACCACGCTAATGGCACAAAAAAAATATCTAGTGGCGATAGATACTAAGGATGTTGAGCACGCGATCGTCGCTCCGGAGAATCATTTATCATTAACGAGGATCGTCGAAGGAGTAATTGCTATCTCTCCTGAAGATGCGGCTGCCATGTCTGCTGTGGCTTTCTCGAAGAGCAAACGCGCGTCCGGATCAAAAGACGAACTGATCGTTAAAGCCTTCCAATATTTCAGTGCAAGTTTCGCCAAGATGAAGGATGAGGAGTTGCTGGCCTTCAGGGATGCGGTCATTTCTGTCGCATATGTAAACATCAAATCATCGTCTGAGGAAGATTCGTACACAATATTCGAAATATTGAATGCGCGAGGTATCGAGCTTGAGGACCATGAGCTTCTGAAGAACTATATTATGCGCTATATCCATCCTATAGAAAAGCGCGATGATGCAAAACAGGTATGGTCGGAAATTGAAGCAACAGTCGGCTCGAACATGAAAGCTTTTTTGCGTCACTACGCAATTCAAAAATATCGCCTAGGTCAAGGCGACAAGGATGGAGCATATAAGAAAATAAGGGATTTTACGGATCCAAAGAAGGCTGCTGATCTTCTCTATGATTTAAGGCTAAAAGCCGGATATTATGCAGAGATTGTCGAGCCAACCAGCGATGACAGAAATGCGGAAATCTTGAGTTTCTTAAGAACACACAATGTCCGCGTCTTCAGGCCGCTTCTTATGAGTTTAATGCACGCTCGCGAAATAGAGCAGCTAACGAGCGAGCAGTATGATGATGCGATTGGATTTATTTACCGGTTCTATATTTGCTATAAGATAATCGGGGGAATGGAGTCGAACCACCTATCGGATTCGATCGTGAAACACTCATACGCAATCGAGTTGAACTGCACCCAGCAAGTGTTAGATGAGTGGAAAAATAGTTTTAACGAAAAACTGCCTTCAGAAGAAACATTTCGAATTAATCTCCTTTCGCTTGGATGGTCTCATTCGTGGCCGTTGTATAGCGAAACAAAGTTGAAGGATCGCTGCAAGTTGGTCCTTGCCTTGCTCGAGGAGCTTAAGTCTGGTGTTAGGGTTTCTGAGGCATTCACAATAGAGCACATTCTTCCGGATTCGCAGGCTCAGGAAAACTCGATTATTGGGAACTTGCTCATGCTAGAAGAGCGACTTAACGCGAAATGTAAAGACAAATCGCTTAAGGAAAAGCTGCCCATATACGCTGAATCGCGTTATGCCACTACAAGAGCTTTTGCTAAACGCTATGCGAATGGTTGTTTTGACGTTAAGAAGCGCGTTGATTTTATCGCGAAAGATTTGTTTGAAATGGTCATCCACTAGCTTGCACCGCGCGGCCGCGGCGCTTGAGCTCGTCAAGAAGTGCATCGACCCGGCGATAAGGCGGCGGGCCGAAGGGTTCGAATGGGATCCGAAAGCGCTGGAGTAGGCTCTCGCCTGGCCATAGGAAAGGTAAGGGTGGAAACCGATGGCGGACAAGGAGCGACCAAGGTGAACGAGGATGACATCATCGGCGTCGTGAGGGAGTACATCGAGGACAAGGAGAACTCGTACGCCCTCATGCTTACCGGGGAATGGGGATGCGGGAAAACCTACTTTGTCGAGCACGCACTGACCGAGAAGCTGGAGGAGGATGAGAGCCGGCATCCCGTCGTGGTGGCGTCCGCCTACGGCGCCAAGGACTTAGCGGAGCTCTGCGGGGCGATTGAGTCTGGTTTCATCTCGAAATACGCCATAGGGTGCGCGGCCGGCGGGGAGAGGGGCAGGTGGGATTCACTCGTCGGGTTCGCCAAGGACACGGGAATATCGTTCCTCGGGAAAAAGAACAGGGAGCTGGAGAAGAAGGCGGGCGTCGATCTCAAGATGGCGCCGCTGAATGCCGTGAACCTCATCATCGGCCCCGAGACCCTCCTCGTCATAGACGACGTGGAGAGGTGCGACATGGGCATTCGCGAGCTGCTCGGGGCGGTCGACCACCTCGTCGTTGGCTGCAGGAAGAAGGTCCTCCTCGTCTGCAACGAGGATGAGTGGAGGAAAGGGCTAGGACCGAAGGGGGAGAAGGGGACGACCAGGGAGTACGAGAGCCTCATCGAGAAGACCGTCTGGCGGAAGTGCCGGTTCAGGCCCTCGGTCGGCTCGGTTGTGGAACGCGTTCTGGGAGGCGTGCTGGGCGGCATCTACCCAGGTGCGCTCGAGGACGCCGTTTCGGCGATTGAAGGAAGCGAATCGCCGAACTTGCGATCCCTCAGCAAGATGCGCCCCGTGCTGGTCGGGATGAAGGAATCCGGGTTCTTCGCTGAACCCACCGACCCGGAGTCTGCCAGGGCAGTTTTCAAAGAGGCTTTCGGCTTTGCAGCGGGGGCGGCGAAGGGGATGCGCATCGGGCCTCCGTCAAGCCGGGAGGATTCCATCCTTAGGGGTGGCATTTTCGAGTCGCGCCGGCTCAAATACGCCGCTCTGGACTTCATCCCCCGCTTTTTCGAGAGGTGTGAGGGGGTCGATTCCAAGCATGTTCGTTCCTGCCTGGAAGATTACCTTGCGACCTTTCATCCCGACGGGCCGGCCGCGCGGAAAGCTATTGAATGTATCGAAGGCATCAGACACGCCACTTTCCGCGATGCCGATGTCCTTGGCATGGTGGAGACTTTAGTCGCCGGGATTGTCCCCGGGGACGGGAGCCGCGGCTTGTCGTTCGACGTCTATCCCGACGTCCTGCGTTCCGTCAAAGGCATTGCGGGGGAATTTGCTGACGCCTTTCCCGAAGGGGTCGCGCCGCTCGTCAAGGCGATGGAATCCTCCATTGGACGGGATCCCGAGTCTGCAGTGAGGTCAATCGGAAAGAATCGAGTCGAATGGCAGGAGATCCCTTTCGACTCGAGCGAAGCGCATGAGATTCCGGCTTTGGAGGAGGTCGACAGGCTGAGGGAGCTCGCCTTGACGACGCTACGCGAACGGGAGTCGGAGTCTCTTGGCAACGTCCTGATAAACGCCCCCGACCAATTCGCGACGAAGCTCTATCTGGCTTTCTCGAAATCAGATGACTGGTCGGAACCCATCCTGTCGCTCATTTCCCTCGACACTTCCCTCCTCGCGAGGGCGATGGAGAAGATGCCTCCCGAAGATATTCGGCTTGTGCACAGTGTCCTTTTTCCGGGCGACCACATGAGGTCGTGCACGGCCTCGCTCGAGGGCGAGGACAGGAAGGCCCTCGTAGCTTGGGCCAAGAGGCTCGGATCGGAGATCGGCAAGGTCGAGACCATGGAGTATTACCAAAGGATCTATTTCGACGCCATATCCAAGAGTCTCGAATGTCTTGCCGATATCTAGGATCCGCAGCTGTTGCCAAGTTGAAACGTGGCTTAGGATTTGCAGAAGATCTTCTAATGGCAGTCTTACGACAAGGACGAGGATGCCCTAATGCCTTGCCCAGGCTCCATCCAGCTCCGCCGCGCAGCTCTCGAACACGCACCTAACGGCGGCCATTTCCGACGGGGTCACGCGCCCTCCGCTCGCCTTATCCGAGGGCCTATGCGGCGGGGCTTGACTTCGAGGACGTCGTCGACTCGTCCCTCGAGCTTGTAAGGCTTGCTGAGGTAGGCGGACTAGAGTAAGAAAAGAGAAATCAAAAGGCGAATTTATCGCGAGGAGCAAAATGTCCCAAATAAATCAGATCCAAGAAGAGCTAAGGCAGATCGAAGGCGGGCGTTTTCAAACACTAGCAAATCAGTATCTATATAGGAGATATTCGCTTAACAACATCATTGAATTAGGATCCCAATGCGGCACGGATAAAACCACGACCGGAGTGCCAGACATGTACTCCGTAGGAGAGAATGGACACTACCTCTTCGCGGCATACACAACCTCTAAATCCGACATCCGCAATAAGCTGCTAAATGATGCTAAAGACTGCCTCGACAGGAGCAAAACCGGAATCAATCCGCAACTCATAGATCGAATCATCCTGTGCCACACATACTTTCGCCTTTCACCTCTGGTACTCGAGGAGGTCCGTGCCATCGATCCACGGATAGAAATAATCGGGCCAGAGACAATTGCGAGCGACCTTGATGGAAAATACCCTGCGCTAGCGCATACGGTATTGGGCGTTCCACTCGGAAAGGGATCATTCATCGCCCCAGACCGCTTCATCGAGCGAAGCCTGAACGACCGTTTCTCAACCGACCTGTCGAAGCTCCTCATGCACAGGGATTCCGAGTTTTCAGTCATCGTCGAATCGATAGAGCAAAACAAGGCAGTGGTGATTCAGGGGCAGTCTGGATCGGGGAAAACCAAGATCGCCCTCGACGCATGCCTCTCATTCAGCAAACGGCATCACTGGGATCTTCTTATCTTGGACTCTAGGTATTCATCGCATCTCGACGATGATATCGAGCTGATTTTGTCGGAGTCGGAAAACATTATCCTTCTAGTCGATGATGCAAACGGCAACCTGTCACTTGAGCACTTGCTGGGAATCTGTTTGGAAAACAAAAAGCTAAAGATTGTCCTCACCTGCAGGAAGATGCACCGAAGCGAGTTGACCGCAAAAATCGGCAGTTATCTAAATTTCAGAGAAATAGAGCTGGAGCCTCTAACCGCGGAAAATATAGAAGCGATACTCGAGACCGAATACAACATAAAAACATAGCACTGAGGGAGAGAGTATCGGCAATCGCAAACGGAAACCTGCGCTTGGCTATCATGGCAGCAAGCCCCATAGCAGACGGCAATTTCGAAGCCATCCAAGAGCCATACGATCTTTTGAACATCTATATGAATTCTGCTTTAGCTGGGTACTCCAGCAGGGAGCAGCGTCTCGCAGAGAACCTTGCAATCTACGACTGCTGCGATCTTATTGAAGGAGACCCTTGTTACGAGGAACTCTTGGGGCTGGGGTACGACGACGCCGAGATTCGGGATTTTGCATCCAGATTGAACGACCAGGAAATTGTCACGATCCTTACCTCCGCCGATGGCGTGCTAGCCATAAGAATGGAAGAGCAGAATCTTCGCGACTTCTTGATATGCCGCCACTTCGCAAAAGAAGGGAACGGCAGTTTTGCGGATTTCATTCTGCATACCGCAGAAATGCCGAACGCGCCGTATCTCAAAGCCGCCAAGTCAATGGCTGAAGTGTGCGGAAGTGCGAGCGTGTACGACTACCTTCGAAGGGAATGCGAGAAAGCTTGGGATGAAATAAAGAATCGGGATGCGCGAATTGCCGATCAGTTCATAGTCACATTCAATCAATTCCTCCCCATACAGGCGCTCGCCTTTGCCTCAAACCGCATCGAAAACGCTGATTGCGCTGACGTATCGGAAGAAATTCTCGGCATGAATTCGACATCCGACGGATCTATGCCCCTGCAAATTTCTGTATCCCTGATGAACTCAAGCGAGTATTCGCAAACAGCCTCCGAGTTGTTCGTGAAGTGTGTAGAAAGAGGCACCGAGCGAGCGGCCGAGTACAACTGGGCATGCGGGCCGGACGGCGCTTTCGCTTACGATCTCGATCGTACGGGATTCGATTTGGAAAACAGCAAACTCGATGCCCTCGCTCAAAAATATCAACAATCGCATTCCCGCAATGTTGCAGCATGTCTGATCGTCTTGACGAGTTCATACCTCTCTTCAAGGGCCCAGCGCGTTTGTCAAAACGGCATAACGTACACATACAACACTTTGACCTTCAATTTCACATCAGAGCTGGCCGAGCTCCACGCCCATTGCTTCCGGGCGCTCTCCGTTCTGGTCGAAACCGAATTCAGCAGGCAAGTTAAATCCACTTTTCGGCAGCACTTCTCGTTCTATGGCAAAGAACCTGAAGCGGAGTACGCAGAAAACATGTATTCGGTGCTCTCGAGGATTGAAGAGCTATTCCCCAAATATATAACCGAAGACTCGACAATCGATCTCTTATGCAGCTTAAGCATCAACCAGATTTACGAAACATGCGCGCAGAATCCCCCTCTGAGCCTCGATGGGTTCCGCCAGAGCGCATTCGACGCACTTGGTCTGGAGAACTCCGAGTCTCTCGTAGAGAAAGAACCGAGGATATCCGCGGAAGAGTTACCGCTAGAACGACTGACCGAAGCCCTGGGAATGCTAGCCGAAGATTATGAGATTTCCGATAAAGAGTGGGAGTCGGGCAGGGCTATCGGAAAAGTCCTTCTGGAAATCGCCAAAAGGACCCCAGATACTGCCTCAAGCATAATCGCACGCAATATCGCTTCGTCGCCCTCGACGATCCCTGTCCCGTACGAAGCACTTGATCATCTTGCTGAAACCATCGGCAGGAAGGTCCTTAGAAACGAGCTGGGCGCGGTGATCGACGTGAGTGACCATCCGGCCCTGTTTGACTATCTTGATTTGCTAGCAATAAAGAACGGGCCCGACAAGGAGGAGCTCGACGAAATTCTCGCAAGACTCGATGACGGCAGAACGCATCTCTGCTTGGAAGATTTGGAGATAGTCGAGCCAAAGCATCCTGGCTATATCCTCAAATATGCTTCTTGGCTTTCCGAACATATACACAATGATGGGGTTTGGCGGTTTTTCGGCAACTGCGGAGACGAAAAGCGCGTCTCCGCTCTAGATTCGTACTTCGAATCCAATCCCTCACCGGCCGTCAACCTGTATTTTCTCGCACTTGAAGGATATCCTACTTTCGACTATAGCCTCGCTTTCCTACGCTGCCTTTTACGCCTTGACAGCTCAATGATTGACCGTTTTTTGGAGTACGTTGCCAACCTCGACTACCGACAAAGGCACGATCTCCTGCGAAGAATCAGCTCGTTTTGGACCGTCCAGGATGATCATGCCTGGAATCTGCTGAAAGCAATGATCGATGAAGCGCTGAGCGAACCACTCGGCAGGCTTGAAATAGCCGTTTTGTTTCCCGTTCATGACGCAAATGCGCTCTCGAGCGATATTTTTTGGGAGCGCTTGGAATATACCATCCGCGAAAGGATCGCCGACGCAAATAGCCTCGATAGAATTAGCTGGGCCTTGTCCGATTGCAATGACGAGACGAGGATTAGGGCTATCACCCTCATTCTGACGCTCGATAAAGACGGGATATCGATCAACCATTTGGATCTCCGTCGATCTTCAATGAGCGGGTCCCCTGAAAAAGGCTTTATTCCAGCAAAGCTCAAGGAGATTGAGGCGATTGACTCGATTGCTGCTCAGCTGCCCGCAGGTGTTGCATATTTAAAACACAGAGAATGGCTGTCAAAAGTGAAGTCATCAATTGAAGGAGACATCGAAGACGAAAAGTGGGGGCTATTCCACGACAGGCAGTAATCGACTTTGACACCTAGAATTAGGAAAAGTCTCGGGGCTCCTGCCTAGCCCTTCGACCTGCACTGCGTGCAGAAGACGGTCGAGGGCGAACCGTGGTGCAGCTCCATGAGCTCGAGCTGCATCGCCCTGAACAGGTCCTCGGGCTTGTTCAGCAGCCGCTCGTCGATGTTTGTGTCAACGGCCTACTGAATACTGTTCAGTTTTACGCTACCACTGACAGCGAGGTCGAAGTGGCTCGTTGCTATTTCGAAGCCGCGCGCGCGGCGCGGAAGGGCGGCGTGGACCCCGAGGCCACTGCCTACAAGCTCGACAAGATGATTTGGTTGCTCTGCACAAGCGACTTTTACCTCGAAGGGGGTCTAAAGCTCTTTTCAACCAATGCACTTGTTGAATCGAACCTGAGCGCTTATTCGGGGGATGGCATTTAAATCGGAGCCACTTTCAGAAAAGCGGCGCTGCAAACGCATGCCAAAACTGGCAAATTATTATGAAAGGTAATCTTATGGCAAACGCAGAGGAATCAACTAAGGCCGGTCTATCGCGCTTGCAAGACGACGCAAGGCCGACTATTTGCAGCGACTCTCTCGAACTTATTTCGAATATCGCAGAGGTTGGCCTGGACGAAATTCTCCAAAACGAGTTCTTGAAGGACATCCCCGTCATCTCAAGCCTAGTGAGCATCTACAAAATCGGAAACAATATCCACAATGCGCATCTGCTGAAGAAGTATGCGTGTTTCCTCGATGAGTTCAACCGCGACTCTTTTGAAAATGGCTCATGGAACAAGTACAAGCAATACTTTGAAGAGTCAAATAGGAAGCGCGATATTGAGTACCTGCTTATCCTGCTCGAAAGATACATTGAGGAGGACAAAGCGCGGCGACTAGCAAAGATTTATGAGGCCTACCTAGATAAAGAAATTAGCTGGGACGATCTTCGTTTGTTTGCAGAGACTTTGGACAGATTTCTACCTGGAGACTACGAAATGCTTCGAGAAAAGGAAACTTTTCAGACGCTCAGAGGCAGAGATGCAGAAGTTCTTCTTCGATTAACCGGACTGGGATTGCTGATTGAGGATATCCATCGGCAGCAGTGGGACGTAGTAGATACGACGCTCATCTTCGACGATCCCGACGAAATTGAGAAAGAAGAAAGGGTTTATCGTAGGACCGAATTTGGAAACAGGATGGTATCTATACTTGGCTAGCTACTGCAGACAGCAATCTGAGCGCGCTCTTGTCGTCTTGGTTAAACTGCTCGGATCTACCAGTGATTTTTACTGCATTAGGCATTCGTAAAGGGAATCGGTTCTTCACGATTCGCATCCTTTCTAGTGCTGCCTTTATTTAATGATCGAGATATGCTCGGCGACTGCGGTGTTCTGCCCCTTAGGTTACAGACGGTTGTTTCTATTGAGCTTCCAGAGGAAATACATGGGGTTCTCTTTTGCCTTGGCTTCTCGCAAGAAATCTGCGGATTGAGATGCAACGGCCCCTATGCCGGCAGCCCCGAGGAAGGCCATGGCATCAGAAGGTGATGCGATTCCGTATTGCCCCAATGTAAAGCTCGCAATTCCGATAGCGGCTTCAATGCCTGCGGAGGTGACTAATCGGGATCGCTCGTTTTTCATCACTAAAGATATCTTGTGAAGCTCGGGCTCAATTAGGTCGTTCTTCAGGTCAGCTAATGTCGAGGTGTCGATGGGCCTTTCGCTCAGGCCTTTGGACAAGGTATCCCTAAACACAAGAAACGACTCTTCGTTTCTAATGCGGCAATCAAGGATGCTACGCAACGTTGCATTTTCAGCAATGGGGAGGGGGCAAGATAACCGGCGAATGGGTATGGTCTGATCTTTTCGAGGATAAAGGGTGGAAGTTGCGGACTCGAGGAACTCAATCTGAGCTGGACGAGTGGTTAAATACGAGCTATTCGAAAAATAGGGATTGACGAGGGCTTGAAAGCAATCGTCCAACAATGGCAGTAGGATAGTCAAGATGCCGCCTTTCTCCAGCATGTCTCTATCCAATCGCGTTTCGCCTTGGCTTGCATAGAGCGATTCGTATTCAGACGGGATTACCAGGAAATCGACATCCATCTCATCATGGGACCCATATGCATCCATTCCCTCAATCGCTACATACAGATTCCCATCTGGTGCTTGTTTTAAAGTGCACGAGGTAGAGGAACAGAATTGTCGTACGAGTTCATCCCAATAACTCGATATCAATCCTTTTGCTTTTGATTCTCTTTCGATTTGTCGCGCTAGGCAATCTTTGCAAAGAGGAATGTAATTGCTCGAAAATCTGAGTATTCCAGCTTTGACTATGTCTTCGACTCGCATGGTCAAATAGATCCCGAATGCAAGTTCATCGACTGAGACATAATCATCGTGCCCCATTTCGAATGCCGATTCTATAGGGCAATGAATCAGTGTTTTATCTGCATACAATGCTGAGAACTTTGCCAAATGGTAAATGTTTTGCTCTCGACAGGCATAGTCAGTGCAGGGGAATTTGCCTCCTTCAAGGGTGGAGTCAACAGAAAAATTGAACAGGGATTGATTTTCGATTTTTTCGATTGGGATAAGGGGTGCAAGGCCCCTAATAAAGGCGTCGAACCTCCTTTGCCCCAGTTCTTCTAGGTACGCAATTATTTCGGCAAGAGAGCTGTTCTTGAATGCGGCTAGATAAGAATAAAGGTCATCGTATGCATGAGTCGCCATTTCGCTCACCTACACTTTCGGAAAGAGTTTTGCGTCGTTATTTCCGAGGCGTCGTTGGGCTCGCAATCGACTCTAGTGTGCAGCTGCTTCTCGACGTACTCCCTCATGTTCTGCCTCCACATGTAACTAATTGATTTGCTATGTGCCATTATGAATGGTATATAGCAGATCAATTAGTTACATTTAATGGAGCATTGCGAGCGTGGCGCGCGCAAAGAAGAGTCGTTGTATGGAGGCTTCCGGCAACGGCCTTTTGTACGTCCGTGACTGTTGGGTGCTATCGCGGATGACGTCATTGTTGCCTGCACTCTCGATCCAAGGATGTAATTACGGAAGTGCGGGGAAAATCGAGAACCTTCGAGCACAACGCGATTTTTAGCACCAAAACCGCAGTTCGCGGAAGCGAAAACTGGGGCCTGGTTAGCATTTCTTCGATTTTCCCCGCACTTCCGAATTTGACCCCTTGCCGCACCTTGATCACGTCTTCAAGTGGCTGGTTCATCGCTAATGGAGTTTTCTGCGGTGCTTGAATTGCGGTGTTGTGATTAGGGCAAAAGGCTCTTGGCTCCGGGGAGGCTCATCGCACGAAAATTCAAGTTGCTGCTGAAGTAGGGCTTGCTTCGGCAGCGCTAACAATAAGGGCGGCTCTGCTAGTCTCGGGAGACCGCGGCATTCGGCGGGCCTGCCGAATGCCGCGGTCAGTAGCGGTCAGTAGCGGTCAGTATATTCTTCGGAGCCGTTTCTCTGGGCTTCGGCGGACTTGCCAACTCGCGCTTGGGCACTACTCAGTAGATTACTCAGCAGTGCCCAGTAGATTACTCAGTAGTGCCCAGCAGGGGGAGGGCAGCAAACGCAATGGGCCTGTTTCCCGGCTAGGACCTGCAGCCTCAAACTTCGCTTGGCATCCTGTAGAACTGGTGCGGGTCTTTCGGGCTTTTCCCTACCCATTCCAACAGGCCTCGCCCGGCAAGGTCTTTCAGAGTCTTCGAGGCCGTTTTCCTACCGACATTGGACTCCCGCGCGAGGTCGGAGGTCGTGATTTTCCCCTGAGCGGCGGCAATTGCCATCGCTGCTCGTTCGCGCTCGCTGAGGAGCGGTCGGTTGTCGGCCGCGGTTCTCCTGAAGGCCGCTTTCTGTAACCCAGGACGCTCGAAGACGACGACGGTGCTGTTGACGGTCTGCTCGAAGCGGAACCTCACGCCGGCTGCCTCGCAGGCCTCCTTGATGCGCGGTATGCCCGTGCCGTACTGCTCGATGACGCCGGCGCGGAACAGGGTGCGCGCGATCGCGGGGTTTCGGAGGCCGAACTCGCTCGCGGTACCGTCTAGGTGCTCTTGCGGCGAGTCGCCCTCGGGGAACAGGCCCGGGCTCACGATCTGGACAGTGTCCATGAACACGTTGACCTCGACGGCGGTGCCGGTGGTGTAGTCGCGGTGGCACAGCGCGTTGGCAACCGCCTCGCGGATGGCCTCGGCCGGGATCTCGGGGATCTCCTTGCGGTACATGCCCGTCTCGCCGATGACGAACTCGCGCCTGATGTTCGACGTCACGAAGTACTCGGCGAAGTCGAGCAGCTTGAGCATGGTGCCGCACTCGCGGCGCAGGTCGAGGATCTTGGCCTTGGTGTTGCCGCCCAGAAGCCCCAGCTTCATCCTGGGGTAGGTGTCGGATCCCTCGCAGAACAGCTCCACCGCGGCGTTTCTTAGGCTGCCGTCGGGCGCGACGAGGTCGAGCCTTGCCAAGGTGTCCTCCACGCCGGCGAACCCGCCGCCCACGCGTCCGGCCCTGCCGCCGCGCGCGACGAAGTCACGCACCGCCTGCTCGTCGGCGTCGGAGACGGGCCTGCCGGACGGCAGCGAGTCCCACGGGCTACGGGCGCGCTCACGCTTGACGACCATGGCGCTCAGCTCCGAGGCCGACAGCGCTTTGTTCGAAGTCCCCACGCGGGTGAAGTAGCGTCCGTCGGCGGAGTAGGGGGCGTCGGCACCTGAGAAGGCAATTTTGATGTATCGCAGCCCATCATCGGCGTCGAGGCACTCGACCGTCGGGAACACCGCGGGCTCGATCTTGTCGGACACCCACGACGTCACCTGGCGCAGCGTTGCGTCGCTGACATCCTGGCCGATGACATCGCCGTTGTCCTTCACGCCGAAGTAGAGCTCGCCGCGGCCGTGCTTGTTCAGCATGGCGCTGATGGCTTGCAGTGCTTCTTTATGCTCGCCAGTGGACTTCTTGAACTCGACGGTCTCGCTCTCGCTGCCCAGGTTCATCCGCGCTGCCTTTCCCGTTCGTTGCTTGTCTCGTTGGATTATACCGTGGTCACCATGGGCGAAAACGTGGAAGCGCGCTTGCTTGCCTCTACCATGTTCTCATGCGCCTTAATGCCCTTTGTGAAGAATCATCCCATTGGGAAACGGGTCCCTATGGAACGATTTTGGTATCAGGCATAGGGGGGCGCTATCGTGGATGTCGTCACCATTGCCTGCGCCCTCGATCCAGAGATGTAATTACAGAAGTGCGGGGAAAAATCGAAAACCTTCGAGCACAACGCGGTTTTTTTGTATCAAAACCGCAGGTCGCGGAAGCCTAAAACGGGGGTCTGGTCAGCATTCCTTTGGTTTTCCCCGCACTTCCGAATTTGGCCTCTCGCCACATCCCGATTACGTCTTAAAGTGGCGCAAAAAGCCGTGTGCTCTGCTTGATTTTGCTCAGGAATTATGCCTGAGGGGTAGTGGATTCGCCTTTCTCCGCCGTGCAGCGGCACGTGTAGGGCTCTCTGGCTCAGGCGCGAGTCGCTTCCCGTCTGAAAAAGTTCTTAAAACAGCTTTAAAGTTGCCTTTGGCCTACATTGACAGCGTACAATACGCATGTTTACCATGGCAAAAGCTAAATTTGGGGAGGGGGAGCGCACGGTGGAAGTGCTGGTTGTTGGCAATACCGCGTATGTCGATGACGACTTTTGTGCCAAGGCGTTTCCCGGTGACCATGTTCAGGTCGTGGCGGCCAACGAGGCGCGCCGCGACGGGTCGTCGCTCCATGCGTCTTGGAAAGAGCTGCTGCAGCACCTGGACCAGGCTTACGAATTCGACCGTGTGGTCTACCTCTCTACCTATCTCACGCCGCATACCGAGGCCGTTGGCGACATCGAGCTGCTGCGCTCCGTCTTTCGAGCTTGCATGGGTCGCCAGATTCAGCTGCTGTTTGTGACTGGTCCCATGGGAGCGGACGGTGCGGTGGACGTTGCGGGGCAAAACGGCAAGGGCATCATTGCCCGTGCGGCCAACGACCTGTGCCGCTACTATGCGGTCCGCGACGGCATTCAGGCCAAGATCTTGCGCGTGCCGTATCTGTACACCGCCTCGCCCACGCTGGAAGACCCGATTTTGACCCCGCTGTTCGAGGCGTGCTCGCAAGGCTCTGCTGTCATGAGGGCTGGGGCGGACTCACCGCTCGGTGCCCTCTGCGCCGAGGAGCTGGCCGTTCTGGTGCGTCGCATCTTCGACAGCTGGGATGCCACATTCGAGGAACTCGAGGTTCCGGATAGCTTTGCCCACACCGTGGGAGACCTGGGCGAGGCGCTCAAGGGCTTGTTCCCGGGGCTCGACATTACCTACGACGGGGACGCCGTCGTCTCCATTGCTCCGAGCGATACCGTCCGCACGCGCTACGGGTGGTTCCAGCGCTATGACGTGCTGCGCGATCTTTCGACCATACACGCCCGCTGGGAGCAGACCCTCGCGGGCAAGCGCCATCCGCTGCGTGCCGCCATCGACCGCATGCGCGGGCGGACACTGCCCATCAAATGCCTGGAGACCGCGCTGGCCTGGGTGCTCTTTGAGGGCCTGGAGCTGGTGTTTTCGCAGTCTGCTCAGCTTAACGTGCTCGACTACCGCCTGCTGTACGTGGTACTGATCGGCACGCTGTATGGCTTGGACTTTGGCTTGGTCGCGGCACTGCTGGCTTCTATTGGCCTGGCGGCGAGCTACTTTACCCAGTATGGCTATACCTTCCAGGGTCTCTTTTACGAGCCGTCTAACTGGCTGCCGTTTATTGCGTACTTTGTTGTGGGTGCCGTGTGCGGCTATGTGCAGCTGCGCAACAGACACTATGACCCAATCCGAGGGCACTGAAAAGATAGGAGCCCCCGCTCGTGACCGCGGGTCGGGGCTGCGACAATGATGTTGAAGTGCCATAGGCGCAGCCGCGCCGCAACGAGGTTGGGAGG
>NZ_JBBNLO010000034.1:0-18474 GCF_040092405.1 Collinsella sp. CLA-ER-H2 | reverse complement strand
GCGTCAGCAGGTCAGTGGGTCATCGTCCCGGCATTCAGCATCAGGGTAGCGCTGCGACGCGGAAATCGCGCGCCGTTGCCGCGCCCCGCAGTGCCCGCTTCCCCCGAGAACAATTATCAGTGCAGGTCACTGACTTGTGCTTTGTCGGTGTGGTCCGGGATTCGGTAAAAGTCTACTCACTTAGTTTTGCGTGTCCGCAACGAGACCCCAGCCGGGGTGATTCCACCGCAAATTAGCTGCTCCCATCGCCGCAATTAGGCGCCGTACGGATTCCGGTCCCTCTCTATGCGTTGGCGGATGCGGCGGTACTCGATAATCAGCAGCACCAGGAGTAGGGCCATGATGGCTAGGTAGCTCACCACGGCGCCCATCAGACCCAGCAGCTTAATCAGGATCACCGGCAGCACCACGCTTACGGCGAAGCAGATCAGGTAGATCTTGGTGACGTCGCCAGCGTGGCGCAATACCGTGATGATGGCGTAGATAAAATCGATGGCCGCGGTGACGCCGCCGGCGACGACCATCAGCAGCGCCAGCGTACGGTAGCGCTCAAAGCTGAGACCGTACATAAAGCTCATGAGGGGAATACCGGGACCTGCCATAAATGCGGCGCACACGCCGGTGATGACCACGATCAGCGCCATAACGGCAACAATAATCAGGTCAAAGCGACGACGCTTGCGAGGATTAGCCCAAATGCTCGACAAGCGCAGGAGCTGCGGTTTATAGACAAATCCAATGCTCAACAGAATAGCCTGAGCTGGAAAAAACAGGGCATTAAAGTACAGCTGGTATTTGTAGGCTAGTGTTCCTTCCATCACAAACTTGGGCATGCTCTCGATAAGGTTGAACAGGAATAGCGCGCCAAAGAGTGGGGCGCACTGGACAAACAGGTGGCCGACCTCGCGCAGGCTTACGCGGCGCGATTTTTCGGTCTCGAGCAGGGCGAGCGGCGCGGTGACCAGCACGAGCGAGGCGATCGCGGCGATGCCCATGGCAATGGCCGCGATGGGCATGCTACGCGTGAAGAACAGCGCCACGCTGAAGACCGCGATGACGCCGACGGAGCGTAGCGTTTGGCTCATGCCAGCCAGGTAGAGCTTGTCGGCCTGCTGCAGGCGGCCTTCGTACACGTCGGCGACGCCGTCGATGACCTTATACAGGTAGACGCCCAGGCCGATCGTCGCCATCTGCGCGTCATAGCCGCGGGCGCTGCTATACATGAGGCCGCAGCCTAGGGCGAGCGCTCCGCAGATCCAACGATTGAGCTGGTAGGAGGCGAAGGACGTCTTTTCGTCGATGTCCGAGACCTGGAAATTGCGCACGCCGTAGTTGCACGCGATCATGATGAGCGTGCCGGTGACAAAGGCGATGGAGAATTTGCCAGCCTCCTCGGCGCCCGCGAGCTGTGTGGACACGATGGTGAGCAACGGAAACGCCATGCCCCACACGGCGGTGCCCAGGGTATTCCAAAGGTAGTCGCGACGGGTGGCGTGATCTTCGTACTCGGCTTCTTGCGTGGAGAAGCCGCCGCCGTAGACGGCTCCGAGCAGGCGGTTCCACCAGGCATTGACCATGCGGTGGATGGGGCCGGGCTGGCGATTGCGCTCGCGGCGACGGCGTGTGGCCTGGCTGCTGTCGGGACCGCCGGCGTTACGCTGGCTTAGCTCTTGGATTCGTGCGAGCTCCTCGGCGGTGTGCGATGCGGGGAACAGGCCGTTCTCGATGCGTCCGCCCTGCCCGTGCGCCCCGTCCGATACGGTGGGGTCGGCGACGCCATTGCGGCGGGCGATGGCGCGGCGAATGCTATCGATGGGCGTGATGCTCAAAGCGGAGTCCTTTCTATTGCTGCGCTCTAGTATAGACGCGACGGTGTTCGTTCGTGTTTTTGAACAGGTTGTTCGATAATTTCGGCGGCGCCATTCAGTAGACGGCATTTGGGGACGTTCCTTATGTGCCGGCACTTTGGGAACGTCCCTAAGTGCCGGCATCCGGGGTCGCTCCTTGGTTGTTGCCTGTTCAAGAGTGTCCCTAACGACTAGGCCGCTTGCGTGCGATTTTTGACCGTTGGGCGGGCGCTTCGCCGTTGCCGCAAAAACGTTTTTGCATATCGGGTACAACGGGCTTTACGTGAGTAAAGTGCGCGCCTCGTCCACGTGTCGCGCTTTTAAAGGAGGCCCCATGCCAGGTGTTACCCCTGCAGAAGTTCTGTCCAACTTTGGCATTACGCTGGTCGAAGATCCTGCCGAGAACCAGCCCCGCCTGCTGGTCGACCTGCCGGCAGCCGAGCTCGTCGAGCACGCCATCCGTCGCAACGAAGGTCGTATGGCCTCCAACGGCGCGCTGGTGATCGAGACGGGGGAGCGCACTGGCCGCTCGCCTAATGACCGCTTTATCGTTGACACCCCCGATGTTCACGACAAGATTGCCTGGGGTGCCGTCAACCGCCCGCTGTCTGTCGAGAGCTACGAGGCCATCAAGGCCGGCATCGTCGACTATCTCAACGAGCGCGACGTGTTCGTCACTCGCGGTATGGCCGGTGCCGACCGCAACCATACGCGTCGTCTGCTTGTCGCCTGCGAGCGTGCCAGCCAGGCGCTCTTTATTAAGCAGATGCTCGCCCGCCCGCTTGCCCGTGAAATCGCACGCACCGGCGAGCCGGACTTCTGCGTGCTCGCCGCGCCGGGCTACCAGTGCGATCCCGCCATCAAGGGCCTCAACTCCAGCGCCGCCGTGGTCATTAACTTCCAGGAGCGCGTGATTCTGGTCGCCGGCACCGGCTACTCCGGCGAGATCAAAAAGTCCATTTTCAGCGTCATGAATTACCTGCTGCCCGTCGAGGACGACGTGCTGCCCATGCATTGCTCGGCCAGTATGGACCCCGTCACGCATGAGACCGCCGTGTTCTTTGGCCTCTCCGGCACCGGCAAGACCACGCTTTCGGCCAACCCCACGCGCCTGCTGATCGGCGACGACGAACACGGTTGGTCCGACATGGGCATCTTCAACATCGAGGGTGGCTGCTACGCCAAATGCGAGGGCCTGGACGCGTTCCACGAGCCTGAGATCTTCAACGCCGTCCGCTTTGGCGCGATCTGCGAAAACGTGGTGCTCGACGAGAACCGCAAGCCCAACTACGACGACATCTCGATCACGCACAACACGCGCGTGGCATACCCTGTGGAGCACATTCCCAACGCGTGGACCAAGGGCATGGGCACCACTCCAAGCGTCGTGCTCTTCCTGACCTGCGATGCCTTTGGCGTGCTGCCGCCCATCTCGCGCCTGACGGCCGACTCCGCCATGTATCACTTTGTGACGGGCTTTACGGCCAAGATCCCCGGCACCGAGGTCGGCGTCACCGAGCCCACGCCCACGTTCTCTTCGCTGTTTGGCGAGCCGTTTATGCCGCTCGACCCCATGGTCTATGCCAAGATGCTCGGTGAGCGCATCGCCGACGGCCGCACGCGTGTGTACCTGGTCAACACCGGCTGGATCGGCGGCGGCTACGGCGTGGGTCATCGCATCGAGCTTGCCTACACGCGCGCCCTGGTGGCCCGCGCCCTCGACGGTACCATCGAGGACAGCGAGTTCGTGCACGACGACATCTTTAACGTCGACATTCCCACCACGTGCCACGGCGTACCCGACGGCATCCTGGTGCCGCGCCAGTATTGGCAGAGCACCGCTCGCTACGACGAGGCCGCGCACAACTTGGCCGTGATGTTCGAGGAGAACTTCGAGAAGAAGTACTCGCACCTGCCCGAATCCGTCAAGGCCGCCGGTCCGCATGCTCAGGTGCACGCCGACGCCCGTCATCGCGGCCACGGCCTGCTGGGACTTCGCCACTAGCGTCGCCTCAGACCCAAAACCACCATAAAGGGGACAGGCACCTTTGTGGTGGTTTTACTCGCGCGGATGACTCGGGTTACAATACGCCTGACATATCGCTCCCTTCTCCGGATGGGGGCAGCGTAAGCGCTCTTGTGGCGGCACCGTAGGACTTTGAAGGTGGCCGTCGTAAGGGCGCTTTTTGTTTAGGCACCCGGGCTCGGGCGCATGCTATGAAGGGAGAGCACATGAAGAGCTTTATTGCCGAGGATTCGTTTTGGGAGCTGTTTCCGCAGGCGGCTGTCGGTGTTGTGGTCGTAAAGGGCATGAAGCCCGCGGCTCAGATTCCTCAAGAGGACGTGGACGCGATTGCGGCGTTGCTCGACCGCGCCAATATCGACGCGGAGCGTCATCTGACCAGCGATACTATCAGCGAGAACGCACCGGTCAAGGCATGGCGCGAGGCTTATCGGCTGTTCAAGACCAAAAAGGGCGCGCGTTGCTCAATTGAGAGCCTGCTCAAGCGCGTGCTCAAGGGCAAACCGGTGGACCACATTACGCCCGCGGTGGACATCTACAACACGGTGTCGCTGACCTACGCGCTGCCCGTTGGCGGCGAGGACCTGCATGCGATTGAGGGGGATCTTCGCTTGAAGGTGACTGACGGCGGCGATGCGTTCCTGCCACTTGGCGAGGAAACGGATGACCCGACGCTGCCCGGCGAGCTCGCCTACATCGATGATGCGGGCGCCGTATGCCGCTGCTGGAACTGGCGCGATGGCGTTCGCACGGCGCTGTCCGACGATTCGGCCGATGCATTCCTGGCGATTGAGTGCGTGGAGCCCGAGCGGATGGGGGATTGCCAGGCTGCCGTTGATCGTCTCGCCGAGTTGCTCGAGCGCTATCTGGGAGCGACGGTTGTCGTTAAGACGCTTGTGACCCGCGACAATCCCTGCGTGGAACTGTAGCGACGCCTGCGGATCATGTTCGCCGGTCAAAACCACTACAAAGGTGCCTGTCCCCTTTGTGGTGGTTTTTATGTTGATGGGTTAACAAATGGGATATTTGGGTATGGGTGTTGCCTCGTGCGGCTAAGATGTTTACCCGTTAGCATCATGTAAGCGAAAGGCGGTCGTCTCCCATGCAGCAGAACGACGAGACACGTTTCGAGGACTTTGTCGGACTGATCAGCGGGCTCTACAAGGAGATCCAGCGCATTAAGACATCCGAGGGCGCAAGGCTGGGCCTCAAGGGCTCCGACGTTATGTGCCTGTACTATCTTGAGCGCAGCAAGGACGGCCTGACTGGCGCTGACCTGGCTCGCATGGCAGGCGTGACCCGTGCCGCCGTCTCGCGCACGCTCGCGCATCTGGAGGAGGGCGGCTACGTCGAGGTCGACGACTCGGGTGATGCGGCCGTTAAGTATCGTGCCCCGGTGCGCCTGACCGCTCTGGGCGGCGAGAGCATGAGCGAGGCGGACCGCATCATTCGCGAGGTGCTCGACACCACCGGTAAGGCTATGGGTGTGGAGCAGCGCGAGCAGATGTATGCGTCGCTGCGTACGATTCTCAACACCCTGAGTGAGATCTAAGGCCGCCAAGGCATTTGCTTCCCATTAAAAACTGCATCGTCCCGTTTGAGCGCGTATGCCGTGCCGGGACATTGCTGTCAAAATTCCCTGCGCGAGACCTGCGCAAGAAAGGATTCGCTATGTCCGTCCGCATTATTACCGATTCCGCCAGCGATATGTCGCCGGCGGAGCACCCGGCGCTGTCCGTCTTGCCGCTGTCCGTTACCTTTGGCACCGATGTGTATATGGATGGCGTCGACATCGATCACCAGCGCTTTTACGAGATGCTCGTGGAGCGCGACGAGCTGCCCAAGACCGGTCAGGTCAACCCGTACGCCTTTTCGCAGGCGATTGCCGAAGCACGTGAGGCCGGCGACGAGGCGGTGATTATTACCGTGGGTGCCAAACTTTCGGGGACCAATCAGAGCGCCCGTACCGCACTTGCCGAGGCGCCGGGCGGCGACGTGTATGTGGTTGATAGCAATAACGTTACCCTGGGTGAGCGCGTGCTGGTCGAGTATGCCCTGCGCCTAGTGGACGAGGGCCAGGGCGCGGCCCAGATCGCGGCGGCTGTCGAGGCCGTCCGTGACCGCGTGGTGGTTATTGGTCTGCTCGAGACGCTGGAGTACCTGGTGCGCGGCGGTCGCCTGTCTGCTGCTGCCGGTGCCGTGGGTACGCTGCTCAACGTAAAGCCTGTTGTGGCTGCCGAGGACGGTCTGATCGTGCAGCTGGGCAAGGCGCGCGGTTCCAAGAACGGACGTAACCTGCTCAACCAGAAGGTCGAAAAGGCAGGCGGCATCGACTTTTCCATGCCGCTGGCGCTCGGCTATACGGGCCTTTCGGATGCGGTGCTCAAGAAGTATATCGAGGACAGCGCGGCACTGTGGGCTGGCCACACCGAGGGCGAACTGCCCGTTCACACCATCGGTGCCACCATCGGCACCCATGTAGGCCCCGGCGCCGTAGCCGTGGCCTTCTTCCAGCCCGTTAACTAGCCCACCTGCCAAAACCACCACAAAGGGGACAGGCGCCTTTGTGGTGGTTTATGCTATTCCGGGTGGAAAGGAGCGAGCAATGGCGTCTGAGGGTTTTTTGAGCGGGTGTACGAGGTGGTCGAGCAGATTCCCGAGGGGATGGTCGCCACGTATGGTCAGGTGGCGCTGCTTGCTGGACGTCCACGAAGTGCGCGGTACGTGGGGTATGCCCTGCATGGCAATCCGCGCCCCGGCGAGATTCCCTGTCACCGCGTGGTGTTTGCCGATGGCCGCATATGCGATGGTTTTGCTTTTGGCGGTCCCGATGCTCAACGTGAGCTTTTGCTAGGGGAGGGTGTGGCGTTTAAGGACGACATGCACGTCGACTTGGCCGCCTGTCGCTGGCCTGCAGGGCTCTAGCGGCTCTGCCGTGGCTTAAACCACCACAAAGGTGCCTATCCCCTTTGTGGTGGTTTTGGCAGGTTTACCGAGGTTAACTTATGGAGAAGGTATGGCGGCGCGGTTTGTCGCAGCAAAGTAAACCACGGTGAACTATATTGTTTTCAGCAACGGAGCAGGCAATAGGCGATGAAAAAGCCTGCCCTGTTGAGTTTGATTCGCATTCCTCCCCTCTGTGCGATTCAACGGTGTACTTCGGGAACAGGCCCGCTGGCAACTATCTGCCAGCGGGCCTGTTCCTGTTTCGGTGAGGATTCAGCCTCACCGTCTATGTTGTGCGAAGGCGCTTTGCCTAGTACACCATGCCCATGGCGTCCTGAACCTCGGCCAGGGTCTGCTCGGCAATCTCGTTGGCGCGACGGTTGCCCTCGTGCAGCACGTCCTTCACATAGTCCAGATCGTTCTCATAGCGCTGACGACGCTCGCGGATCGGCGCGAAGTACTCGTTGACGGCCTCGGTCACGTACTTCTTGAGCTGGCCGGAGCCGCCCATGCCAATCTCCTCGGCAATCTCGACCTCGGAACGGCCGGTGCAGATGGCGGCGGTTGAAAGCAGGCCGGACACGCCGGGGCGATTCTCGGAATCGAACGTGATCATGCGCTCGGAGTCGGTCTGGCTCTTCTTGATGCGCTTGGCCGTCTCCTCGGCGGTCATCGAGATGTTGATGGCGTTGCCGTAGCTCTTGCTCATCTTGCGCCCGTCCAGGCCGGGCAGCAGCGGGGTCTCGGACAGCAGCGCGTCGACCTCGGGGAACACCTTGCCGTAACGGTTGTTAAAGCGGCGGGCGATGGTGCGGGTGAGCTCGATGTGCGGCAGCTGGTCGCGACCGACGGGCACCACATTGCCCTTGCAGAATAGGATGTCGCAGGCCTGGTGCACCGGGTAGGTGAGCAGAAGGCCGGTGAGCTCGTGGCCCGAGGCCTCCATCTCGGCCTTGACCGTGGGGTTGCGCGCCAGCTCGGCCTCGGAGACCAGCGACAGGAACGGCAACATGAGCTGGTTTGCGGCGGGTACGGCGGAGTGCGCGTAGATCATGGTCTTGTCGGGGTCGATGCCGCAGGCAAGGTAGTCCATGACCATGTTGTACACGTTGTCCTGGATGTGCTCGGTCGTATCGCGGTCAGTGATGACTTGGTAGTCGGCGATGAGCACGTTGGTCTTGGCGCCCATGTTCTGCAGCTCAACACGGCCCTTGAGGGTGCCGAAGTAGTGACCCAGGTGCAGACGGCCGGTGGGGCGGTCGCCGGTGAGCATGGTGAACTTCTCGGGCGTTTTGGCCAGGCCCTCGCGAATGGCGTTGCTCTTTTGCAGCGCGACTTCGTAGCTGTTCTCGTTTGGCATGATTGCTCCTAACGTATGTTCATGGGTCAAGATGATAACGCGTTTATTGGAGGGTCGGGGCGTAAGTACGCGAGGGGCGGGAGAGCGGCGGCATGTGCGATGGGTGCGGCGTGGCTGCACGTTTGGCCGGCGGCGTCTGGACGCATCCTCGGCAGCTTACCCTAGAGCTTGTGGTGGCGCTCTTCCTTACGTTCCTCGGCTGCCTGCTCCTCCTGCTTAAAGGCGGGATCGTCGGGGGTGACGAGCTCGTCCTCGTGCGTGCGCTTGTTGTAATGGTGGCGCAGCACGGGCTCAAACAGATGTAGATGCTTGGCAAAGGCCGCCGAGCCAATGGCGAGCACGGTAAAGATGAGCACGCGCATGGGCACCTCGACCTGGTTGATCGCGGCGGCGCCGGCCGAAAGCATGATGCACCAGGCATAGATGAGCAGTACAGCCTGTTTTTGGTTGTAGCCTTCTTGGATCAGGCGGTGGTGGATGTGGCCCTTGTCGGCCTGCCCGATGCTAATGTGGGCGCGCTTGCGGCGCACGATGGCGCTAAACGTGTCGATGATGGGCACGCCGGCAACGATGAGCGGGATGATAAGCGAGGTGAGTGCGGCGGTGCGGCTCACGTTGAGCAGCGAGATGGAGCCCAGTGCAAAGCCCAGAAGCAACGACCCCGAGTCGCCCAAGAAGATGCTTGCGGGGTTGAAGTTGTAGCGCAAAAAGGCCAGACAGGCGCCAAAGAGCGCAATGGAGAGCGCAGCGGCGTCGATACGGCCCGAGAGAACGGCCATCGAAAACATGGTGAACGAGGCGATGCCGCAGATGCCCGTGGCCAAGCCGTCGAGGCCGTCGATGAGGTTAATGATGTTGGTGAATGCCACCAGATAGATCACGGTGATGGGGTAGGCGAGCCATCCGAGCATGATCTCGCCGGGGGCAAACGGGTTGACGATGACGCCGATCCGCAGGCCGCCGATACAGGCGATAAGCGCGGCGAGGACCTGTCCGGCTAGCTTTTGCTTGGGCTTGAGCTGGAAGACGTCGTCGATAGCGCCGGTCGCAAAGATGACGGTAAAAGAAAGCGCAAGTATGGGGTAGCTGATGTGCAGACGGGGGTGGGGCACCAAAACGGGCGGCCAACCCAGGTACCAGGTGCCTAGGATTTGCACAATACAGGCAACGACCAGGCCCAAAAACACCGCCGTTCCGCCCAAACGCGGGATGGGCTTGGTGTTGATGCGGCGCTTAGAAGGATAGTCGACGGCGTCGAGCTTAATTGCCAGGCGCTTGACCAGGGGCACCGTGAGGAAGGTCGTGATAAAGGCCGCCGCTGCCACGCATAGATACGGTATGTAGCTCGGGGATGAAGCCATGAATCTAAAAACCGCCAAGCGTCGAAGGAAAAGGTCAAAGGTTGCTAAGCGCAAAGGGCATAGCCGAACCATAATACTCGACCAAGGGGGGTGCATGTAATTGCACGCAGCGATAATCACGCGCTTACCAGATATTGGGATGTTGTCGATGGCTTGTCGGGATGCCGGCGGGAATCCATATGGACTGTAATGGTGATTTTCGGCAAAAGAAAACCACCCCCCACGTTACGAAAATGAACCCACCTAAAACAGGTGGGTGCCCTCATCGACTGTTCCAGCGTCCTTAACAACGAAGGATACCTGTACTAGGTACGACTGTGTGGGCTCCCTAAATAAACGCGACGGTTCACCCAGTTGCTCCGCGGGGGGCGGAATACCTACATCATAAAGCGGCACTTTGTGGATTCCAGTCTTGACATTACAAAAATCGTGTCGGACGATTACGGCGCCTTAGGGACGGAGCCGTCTACGCGGCCTGGCCCTTTACGTTTGAGCTGCTGAATCGTTGTTTTGGAGCATGTTTTTATGCCGACGTCGTTGACCGAACTTTTTTCGCCCGCCTGCCATTTGTGTCCGCGCCGTTGCGGTGCGGCGCGCGATGAGGGCGCGCACGGCGTCTGCGGTGCTAACGACACGCTCAAGGTGGCCCGCGCCGCGCTTCATATGTGGGAGGAGCCGCCTATCTCGGGCGAGGCCGGTTCGGGCACGATCTTCTTTAGCGGCTGCTCGCTCAAATGTATCTACTGCCAGAACCACGAGATCTCGACCGGCAATTTTGGCCTTGAGATTTCGCCTGAGCGCCTGGTCGAGATTATGCTGGAACTGCAGGACCAGGGTGCCAACAACATCAATTTGGTGACGGCGACGCACTATGCGCACCTGTTGCCTGCCGCGATTGCCGCGGCACGGGCGCGCGGACTGGTTATCCCAATCGTCTACAACACGAGTGGTTACGAGCGCGCGAGTGCCGTGGCGGCGCTGGGCGACCTGGTCGATGTGTGGCTCACCGACTTTAAATATGCCGATGCCGGGCTTGCGCAGTCGCTCTCCCATATAAAGGATTACCCGCGTGTGGCCGTGTCGGGTCTGGCCCAGATGGCGCGCGAGATCGAGCGCCGCGGGGGAGAGTTGGTGGACGAGGACGGGCTTATGAAGCGTGGCATGATCGTGCGTCACCTGGTGCTTCCGGGGCATGCAGACGATTCGTGTCGCGTGCTGGACCTGGTGTGGCAGACGGTGGGCGACGTGCCGATCTCGGTTATGAACCAGTACACGCCCAATGCGCTCATGCGCGAGCAGGGCGGCGACCTGGCACGCGCCGTGACGCGTGAGGAGTACGAGCAGGTGCTCGACCATGCCGACGACCTGGGTTTTACGACGATGTTCTGGCAAGAGGGCGGCGCGGTAGACGAGAGCTTCACCCCGGCCTTCGACACCACCGGTGTTCTTACCAGCGCAAAGTAGCGCGTTCGTCGATGATTTTTCTGGGACGGGGATAAAAAATCATCGAGAGGATCGCCTGTTCGAAAAGTTGCCAAAATAGCCGCGCCCCAAAAAGACTGGTTATTGGGCGTTGACAGTTGGCGAGCCGTAGGTAAAATATCGACTTGTCCTGGGGACGTAGCTCAGTTGGGAGAGCGCTGCCGTCGCATGGCAGAGGCCGAGGGTTCGACTCCCTTCGTCTCCACCCTTGGATTTGATAAGCCGCTGACATTGTGTCGGCGGCTTTTTTTAAAAGAAAGGGCTATACCATGGCCGAGCTTGAGTCCCAACCATTGTCCGACGAGGAGCGCGCTGAGTTGGAAGAGCTCCGCGCTGAGAAGGCCCGCCGCGAGGCTCGGGAAGAGGCCCGTCGCGAGCGTGAGGAGCTGGCTGCCCTGCGCGCCGAGCGTGCGAAGGCCGAGGAGGTCGCCTCGAACGCCGCATCCGAGCGCAAGCCCGCGCCCGCACCCAAGCCCGCTGCTGCGAAGCCTGCACCTGCCGCGCCCAAACCTCAGCCTAAAAAGGCCGCTCGTCCCAAGTCCGTCGAGCCCAAGCCGAGCCGTGACGAGATGACCTTTGCCCAGCGCATGGTTGCCTCCAAGGAACCTACGGGCGAGAACGAGATCCCTGGCATGGCGCCGGCTCAAAAAATCATCATTGTCCTTGCCCTCATCGCGTTTGTCATCTTTATGGGCTACACGATCCTGACCAGCATGGGCCTGCTCTAACCGATTTGCATCGGGCGTCATGTCCGCATGCTCTGCTCTCGTCCAACCCTCAAATTCTGCACCACACATCTGAAAGGTCGCCCCATGGCTTTGACCGACATCTCGCATCCCACCGACATTGCAATGCTCACCGATCTGTACGAGCTCACTATGGCCCAGGGCCTGTGGGAGAGCGGCAAGGCCAATGAGCAGGGTTGCTTTACCGCGTTTTACCGCGACCATCCCTTTGGCAGCGCCTATGCCGTCATGTGCGGCACCGCCGAACTGCCCGAGCTGGTCGAGAACCTGCGCTTTACGCCCGAGGATATCGACTACCTCGCATCGCTTGAGGCCCCGGCCGGCGGCGCGATGTTCAAGTCCGCATTCCTCGACTACCTGCGCGATTTTCGTGCGCATGTAAATATCGACGCCGTCCCCGAGGGCGAGCTCGTCTTTCCGCGCGAGCCCATGGTGCGCGTCACCGGTCCTGCGCTCGAGTGCCAGCTGCTTGAGACGGCGCTGCTCAACATCGTCGGGTTTCAGACGCTTGTCGCCACCAAGACGGCGCGCGTGGTGTTGGCGGCCGACGGTCGCCCCGTGGCGGAGTTTGGCCTGCGCCGAGCCCAGGGTCCCGATGGCGGCCTGGCCGTTGCGCGCGCGAGCTACGTTGCCGGCTGCTCCTCTACGTCCAATGTGCTCGCCGGCCGCCGCTACGGTATTCCCGTCTTTGGCACGCATGCGCACAGCTGGGTGATGAGCTTCGATTCCGAGCTCGAGGCCTTCCGCGCCTTTGCCAAGTCGAGCCCCAAGAACTGCACGCTGCTCATCGACACCTACGATGTGCGCGAGGGCTGCGAGCATGCCATTACGGTTGCCAAGGAGATGGAGGCGGCGGGCGAGCGCCTGTCGGCTATTCGCATTGACTCGGGCGACCTCGCCAAGCTCTCCAAGTATGTCCGCGGTCGTTTCGATGCCGAGGGCCTGCCCTATGTGGGGATCTCGGTTTCGAACGATCTTGACGAGTATACGATTCAGTCGCTGCTCGACCAGGGCGCGCCCATCGACAGCTTTGGCGTGGGTACCAAGCTCGCGACCTGCTATGACCAGCCGGCGCTGGGCGGCGTGTACAAGCTTTCCGCCCGCCGTGCGAGCGAGGCAGATCCATGGACGCCGGTGGTCAAGCTCTCCGAGCAGCCCTACAAGCGCACGATCCCGGGCGTGCAGCGTGTGCGCCGCTATTACGACGGCTTTGGCGGCCCGGTCTGCGACATGATCTACGACGAGGACCATCTGGCTGGGGAGGGCGCCGCGCGCGGCAATACCCTTGTGGCCGTGAATGATGCCGCCCTGGTGACCGACGTGTCCGAACTTGAGTATCGCGAGCTGCTGGTGCCGATCGTGCGCGACGGCAGTGCGGTGGCTCCGCGTGAGAGCATCCAGGACGCGCGCGAGCGCTGTGTTTGGGCGCTTGATCATCTGGACGCAGCTTTCAAGCGCTTCCTGTACCCGCAGACTTATGTGGTGGGCATGGAGCAGGGCCTGGCACAGGTGCGCGACGAACTCGTGCGCAAGAATATGGCCGCGGCTTCTGCCTTCCCCTGGGCTCACTAATTCCTTGGGCGGTAGGGGCGAGTCACGCTCCCTTGGCCGCCAGCTTGGCCGTTCGCTGAACAGTTGATTGGTTTGACGTATGACGACTTCTTATAAAACGATGGTGGTAAAGATCGGTTCGTCCACGGTGGTGGGCGCCGACGGCAAGGTCAACCGCTCCTTTATCGGCGGGCTTGCCGATCAGGCCGCAGCCCTGCGCAAGCTCGGCTGGCGCCTGGTCGTGGTGAGCTCGGGCGCTATCGCCTGCGGCTATCCCGTGCTGGGCTTCGGCCGCAAGCCGGTCGGCGACCTGCCGAGCCTGCAGGCCTGCGCCTCGGCTGGTCAGTGCATCATCTCGTCGGCCTACGACGAGGAGTTCCATGCGCGCGATCTGCTCACCTCGCTCGTGCTGCTCACGCGCCACGACACGGCGCGCCGCACGTCCTACCTGCACGCGCGCGACGCCCTGCTGCGCCTGGTGGAGCTGGGCGTGGTGCCAGTCGTCAACGAGAACGATACCGTCACCGTCGACGAGATCAAGTTTGGCGACAACGACACGCTGGCGGCGCTTGTGAGCTGCCTGGTTTCTGCCGATCTGTGCGTGACGCTCTCGGACATCGATGGCCTCTATACCGCCAATCCGCACGAGGACCCCACGGCCGAGTTTGTTCCTGTCGTGCATAAGATCGATGCCAAGATTATTGCCTCGGCGGGCGATTCTTCCACATCGGTGGGCACGGGCGGCATGATTACCAAGATCCGCGCGAGCCGCATCCTGATGACGGCGGGCATTCAGAGCGTGATTTGCTCGGGCGAGGAGCCCGATGCGCTCGTGCGCCTCGCCCGCGGCGAGAGCGTGGGCACGCTGTTCGATCCGCCGGCGGAGCGTCTGGACATCGCGCCCCGCAAGCTGTGGATCGCGCTGGGCGACAAGGCACATGGGTCGGTGACGGTTGATGATGGTGCTGCGAAGGCGCTGGTTAGCCGTGGCTCTTCCTTGCTTGCGGTGGGTATTCGCGAGGTCGATGGCCAGTTTGCCGAGGGCGATGTGCTCGATGTGTGCGATCCGAGCGGTATGGTCGTCGCCCGCGGTATCGCCGAGGCCGATTCGGACGTGCTGGAGCTTGCTGCCGGCCGCCGCCAGGACCAGATCGCCAGCAACCGCCTGCTCGCTAACTTGGCCGAGAAGCCGGCGATACACAGGGATAATTTAATCGTCTTCGCCTAACCAATTGACGCTGCAAACGCCCCTAAGCGGCAATCTGACGTTCAATCGTCGGGCATGACCAAAAGGTCAATGCCCTCCTCTTTCACGTCACCTTGCTCGCTTAGGGGCGTTTTCGCTTTCCGTCCTCTTCCTGCAATGTTGCTGTTCTCGGCACTTGGGGACGTTCCTTTTGTGCCGGCAGGTGGGGACACTCCTTTGTTAGAAGATCCGGCGCAGGTCTCCGCGGTTGAGTGCTTCGTCGAAGAGGTGCTTGAACACCACGCCGCCGTGCAGGCCGTCGTGCTCGAACTCGTTGGTCACCCAGGCATGCGAGTTGCCCACGCGGCTGAGCGTATCGAGCTGCAGGCCCGAATCCACGTACATGTCGTCGAAATACACCGCGGCCTGGAGCGGAACTTCGTTGCAGGCCAGGCGCTGCGGGTCGTAGATCTTGTCCCAGCTGGTGTCTTCCATCAGCAGGTCCATGGCGGGCTTAAACGGCTTAAGCTCGGGCATCTGCTCAAACATCCACGGGAACATGGCCTCGCCGGTAAACATGAGCGGGCGTGCGAGCGTGTCGAACTCGGCGCGGTGCGCCTTCTCTTCAGCCGCGGCCCAGCCAATGGGCATAGTGTCGCCGTCGGCGTATATGAACTCCTGCAGCGTCCAGTACAGCGGATTCGTGCGCGTGTTGGTGCGCTCGAAGGCGCGCATCAAAAAGCTGTCGGATACCGAGGAGCCGCAGGTCAGCGTGCCGTCGCCGTCAACAAAAACGTGATCGATAATCCAATGCATGCGCTCAAAGCTCGGCTTCATGCCAAAGTCGCTGCCCATGAGCTGTAGACGCTCGACCGTCATCGGCGAGCCGTCGGGCAGCACGGGCTTCTGAGCCTCGAGCGCATCGGCCAGGGCTGCCACGCGCTCGACGTCAGCGGGATAGCGGTCATAATACTGCTGCGTCTTGGCGGCCATGCGCGGGAAGGTGTGCGCGTAGACCTCGCTTGCGCTCGCCGGTACGTGGGGGATGCCGCCGCAGGTAAAGCTCGCCGCCACGCCCTCGGGGAAGAGCGACAGGTAGCTCAGCGTCAAAAAACCGCCGTAGCTTTGGCCGAGCGTGACCCACGGCTTGCCGCCAAAGCCCACTAGGCGCAGGTACTCAAAATCGCGCACGATGGAGCTGGCGAGGTGGCGCTTGAGGAAGTCAGCCTGCGAGCGTGCGGCATCGGAGCTGGCCGCCGCCGCGCGCTCGCCCAGTGCGGCAATCGTGCGCCCGTCTACACAGCTGCTGCGCCCGGTGCCGCGCTGGTCGGGCAGGACGACGCGGAAGTGCTTGACGGCCTCCTCGATCCAGCCGTCGCTTGTGGGCGACAGCGGACGCGGGCTCTCGCCGCCGGGGCCGCCCTGCAAAAACAGGAGCAGCGGCAGATCGTCGTTGATGCGGTCGGGCGCGCAAACCACGCGGTAGAAGAGCTTGATGCTCTCGGGCGCGCCGGCGATGGGTGCCGGCATAGCGCCGAGGCGCATGGTGCTGCCGACGGCCAGGAGCATCGGCTCCAGGCCGCGCCAGTCAAGGGGGACGTCGATGCTGTGGTCCTCGACATAAAGGCCGGGGACGTGGTACGAAGTGATGGGGGCCATGTGAGTCTTCCGTTCGTTGCGGTGTTTCGGGTTGACCAATTCTACCGCCGCGGGCGAGGCCATGCGCAAATCGGCTACCATGGTTGCAAACTTCTAGGAGAAAGGGCCGTCCATGTCGGTCGATATAGCCACGTATGTCCACGATCTTGCCGTTGCCGCCAAGGCAGCGTCGGCCTCGCTTGCCACGGCGAGCGATGAGCAGCGTCAGGAGGCCGTGCGCGCCATGGCCGCAGCACTGCGCAACGGTGTCGACTCCATCGTCGCCGCTAACGAACTCGATATGTCTGCCGCGCGCGATGCGGGTACCTCGGCCGGACTGCTCGATCGCCTGCTGCTGACGCCCGAGCGCGTCGAGGGCATGGCCGCCGGCCTGGAAAAGCTCGCCGAGCTGCCCGATCCCGTGGGCCGCGTGCTCGACCACCGCGTGCTTGCAAGTGGCGTGGACCTGACCCGTGTGAGTGTGCCGCTGGGCCTGGTCGCTATGGTCTACGAGGCGCGCCCCAACGTGACGGCCGACGCCGCAGGCATCTGCATCCGTACCGGCAACGCCTGCATTCTACGCGGCGGCTCGCTGGCCTATCACTCGTGTGCCATGATCGCCGAGCTGCTGGCCGATGCGCTCGAGGCCAAGGGCTTCCCGCGCGAGGCCGTGTCGATGATCGAGTCCACCGATCGCGAGGCCACCGGCGAGCTCATGAAGCTCCGCGGTATTGTCGACGTACTCATTCCGCGCGGAGGTGCAGGCCTGATCCAGCGCTGCGTGCGCGAGTCGCTTGTGCCGGTGATCGAGACGGGCACGGGCAACTGCCACATCTACGTGCATGAATCCGCCGACTTTGATAAGGCGCTCAACATTATCGTTAATGCCAAGACCCAGCGCGTAGGCGTGTGCAATGCCGCCGAGTCGCTGCTGGTCGACCGTGCTGTGGCCGATGCGTTTTTGCCCGCGGTCGTGACCGTGCTGCATGACCACGGCGTGCTCATTCACGGCGACGAGGCCACGTGCGCCGGGTGCGCCGACGCCGGCTTTGTAGAGGGCGATGACTACGTCGCCGCGACTGAGGAGGACTGGGGTCGCGAGTACCTGGCGCTCGAGATGAGCGTGAAGGTCGTGGCAAACGAGGACCAGGCCATCGCACACATCAATCGCTACGGCACGATGCACTCCGAGGCCATCGTTGCCGAGGACACGGACGCTTGCGAGCGCTTCCTGGATGCGGTCGATGCCTCGGCCGTGTACGCCAACGCCAGCACGCGCTTCACTGACGGCGGCGAGTTTGGCCTGGGCGCCGAGATTGGCATCTCGACCCAAAAGCTCCACGCCCGTGGCCCCTTTGCCGCCGAGGCCCTCACTACCTACAAATACAAGCTCCGAGGCACCGGCCAGGTCCGCCCCTAACGACCGCGCAAGAAAAACCGCCACAAAGGTGCCTGTCCCCTTTGTGGCGGTTTTAGCTGGCGCGGGCGGTTAGGCCTGGAAGGTATCGCGATCGGGCGCGAAGGACTGCATGGCCGCGATGGTGCGGTCAAAGAGCTCGGGGAGCTCCCAGCCCAACATCTCGGCGCCCTGCGAAATCACGTCGCGCGAGCAGCCGGCGGCAAAGCGTTTGTCCTTGAACTTCTTCTTGAGCGACTTAGTCGTAAAGTCCATAACGCTCTTGCTCGGGCGCATGATGACGGCAGCGCCGATCAGGCCGGTGAGCTCATCGCAGGCAAACAGGATCTTTTCCATCTGCAGCTCGGGCTTGGGTAGTGAGGTGTTGAAGTCCGACGTGTGCGTCTGGATGGCGCGAATGAGCTCGGGAGACGCACCTTCGCCCTCAAGAATCTCGGCAGCATAGATGGTGTGGTTAATGGGGTCGTCCTCATGCTCCTCCCAATCCAGGTCGTGCAGCAGACCGACGATGCCCCAAAACTCCTCGTTCTCGGGGTCGAACTCGCGCGCAAAGTAGCGCATAGTGCCCTCGACCGTCTCGCCATGGGTGATATGGAACGGGTCCTTGTTGTGCTCATTGAGCAGTTCGAACGCGCGGTCGCGGGTGATTCCGGCGGTAAGCGGCTCTGCCATAAGAGACTCCTTGTGCTCGTGGGTATCGATAAGAATGAATACTACTAGAACAAGAAAACCACCACAAAGGTGCCTGTGAACTGCCTCCCATTTCTTGGACATCGGGAAATGGGAGGTTTTTGGAGTGGGAAGGATAAACTGGACTTTCTTTTAAGGATCCTCAAGCGTATTGCCGCTCGTATTCCACTGGAGACATGTAGCCCAGGGTGGAATGCATGCGCACCCTATTGTAATAGAGCTCTATG